>JAEUIF010000328.1 GCA_016795185.1 Planctomycetia bacterium
GAGGGGCGTTTGATTTTTGGATTACCAAGAATAACACCGGCGGGTCGGCGGTGCCGTGCTTTTCCCGGCACGGCCGGGCAGGATCGCGGCAGGCCGATTCATCCTACCGGCCGCTGAGATCGCGCCCTACACCCTGGACGAAATGACACACGGATTGTATTAGTGGGATGTATGAGCAAGCCATCCAACCCGAAAAGCGGCCCGCCGGCCTCCGATCCAGGCGGCATCGAACGCATCGTGCGCCCGCTGAACCTGGTGCAGCAGGTCACGCAGATGCTGCGCGAGGCGATCAAGAACGGTCAGTTCATCGGCGACCGGCTGCCGACCGAGGTCGAGCTGGCCGAGCAGCTGGGCGTCAGCCGGGAGACCGTGCGCCGCGCCACCGACACGCTGGCCAAGGAAGGCTTGCTGAAGAAGTTCCGCCGCAAGGGCACCTTCACGCACCACCCGGAATTGAATCTGCAATTCCAGCCCGCGCCGTCCACGCTGCTGGGCTACCTGCAAGCGGACTACCCGGCCAGCAGCGGGCAGGAGGAAGCGGTCACGCGGGCCATCAGCGGCCTGATGCTGCAAGGCGCGATCGAGGAAGCCGGCCGCAACGGCTACGAACTGGTGGTCCGCCGCGCCCCGCAGGCGCAGATGAGCAAGGCGTTTCAGAAGCTGAGCCAGAGCGCTCGACTGCGCGGCGTGCTGTTCGCTTCCTACGGTGAGGAAAAGCTCCTGCGCCAGGTGGCTGGGCTGGGGCTGCCGACCGTGCTGCTCGACCACGACCTGCCGTTGCCGAAGATCAGCTCCGTCCGCGACGATTCCTTCGACGGCGCGCGCCAGGCGGTGAAGCACCTCGCGGACCTCGGCCACCGCCGCATCGCGCTGGGCCTCTGGCACCGCACCGACCTGAATCCGTGGCGCATCATGGGCTATCGGCAGGGGCTGCGCGACGCCAAGCTGCCGCGCCGCCGCGCCTGGGAACTGTACACGGAACTGACCGCCGCCGGGGCGGAACAGGTGGTGGAGCAGATGCTGAAGCTGACGCCGAAACCGACCGCGCTGGTCTGCTTCAACAACAGCCTGGCGCGCTGGGCGATGGACGTGCTGCCCAAGCATGGGGTGCGCGTGCCGGAAGACCTGAGCGTGATCGGCAGCGGCGGCGAGGACGTGCCTGGCCTCACCTGCTATCAAGCGGACTGGTACGCCCTGGGCCAGCGGGCGATGCAGCTGCTACTACGCGAACTGTCCACGGAAGCCCCGGCAGCGCCGGAACATTTGCTCTTTCCGCATACCCTGCGCCGCGGCGTGACCACGGCAGCGCCGGCGGAGTGAGAACGCCGCGTCGCCGGTGTTGAAATGCCGACAGCGGGGACGGTTCGCATGAGGTTGATGTGTGATGAACGAGGCCGAGTAGCGTGACTTCGTTAGATCAGCTTCCTTGCCGCAATCTGTATTCGGCAACCCAATCCGATTCGCGAACACCGGAAAACTCCAGCCCCTCGAAAAAGTGACGGTCGATATCGCGGAGTTGGATAACGACGGCGTTGTGGATTTTGTGCAACAGTTCCGCGGCGGTGAAGTATTTGCCGTTGTCGCTGGTCGGTTCGACGATTGGCTCAACTTGATCTTGGCCATCCCAGTACATGTACTGGACCGCGATCCTGGGAGCACGAAAGACGATGCGCTCCGGAGTCCAGGTAGCGGTCCGACGGATGCTCCGCTCGTAGTCGCGAACTGCCTCGACGAAACTCTCTCGCGACAGATGGGTGTCGCCGACAAAGCTCCAGCAGACTCCAGGCATCAAGCTGTCAGGGAGTGCTTCGGTTTCATCGTCGGATGGTGCCAAGGCTTCTCCTTCGCGTTTCCGACAAACAGTCGTCCGAGTTCGGTATCCTTTGGTGGTTCGTCGCCTATCGTGTGTAAGGCTGCGTCGTCACCAACCCTGGCACCACCCGATAGTGCTTGTCGTTGAACGTGAACAAGGTAGCGGACAAACCGACCGCGCACGCGGCGATCAGCGCATCCAACAAGCCCAGGCCGTGCGCCCGGTGGTAGGCTGCGAAATCGGACAAGGCTCGATTGCAATCCACTTCCGTGGGCCAGACAATCGGCAAAGGTGCCGCCAGTTTCAGCGCCCGGCGGACTTCTTTGGCGTTACGCGCGTCCTGGACCAACTCCATGAGAACAAAACCTGGAATCGCCGGAAGGTCTGTCAACCCGGCGAACCAGGCAAGCGCCGGCGGATGTCCGCGCTGAACGTCAATCAGAATGTCGGTATCCACCAGGTTCATCGGTTACGATCGCGACCTTCGTTGCGCTCGTTCCCGCAAGCCGCGCGCATGGGCGGCACTGTCCGCGATCTCCGGGTGCGTGCCGATCAAGCCCTCGCTTTGCCAGTAGGCAAGCAAGCCCGCGCCGCTGCGCACCGGTGGATTCGGGCCACGCCCATTCGCCAGGAGTCGCAGAGCGTACTCCGGCAGGGGCAGACCCAACTGGGCCGCTTCAGCCGCGAGTTCGGCTTCCAGGTCGGGCGGCAAGTCGAGCAACAGGCTCATGAAGAACACCTCGTTCGCGGCACGTACAGCAGCTGCACACAGCAATTGTACCGCGAGCGCTCGTCCAGCGGTATGCCCCGCTCGGCATTTCACCGTTGGCGCCGCCCCGCGTCGTCGGTTCGTCGCATCGAACCAACAGAAGGCCGCGTCGCGGGTGTTGAAGTGCTGACAGCGGGGCAGGTGTGCATGCATCGTAGGTGATTCCGTCAAGGACTATGCGGCGTCGACATCCACGTCCGCCAATCCTTTTTCCTGAGCCGGTCGATGCAGATGCCAGAATGGCTCGGAGAGCAGCTGAAACTCATCGTCGTCCCGGAACGGCGAACGAAGCAAGGCAGCCATGAATTCCGCTGGCGGCTTGTAACCGTGCGCTTCGATATAGTGAACGATCATTTCAGGAAAGATGTAGAGCAGGTTGCCCGCAGGCACTCCCAGGTTCGCGATGCCGTGCGCTTTCCAGCAGAACTCGCAGGCGTGAAAGCCCCCGCACCCAGGGAAACGAAACTCGTCGTCACAGTTACCCGTTGTACCGCGAACGGCAGACACTCGCTCAGCGATTCCGCTCGAGCTTCCCAAGCAATGGCTTGCGCGGCACCGAGCAGGTCGTCTGGTCGCCCGAACTCGCTCGCTTGCCTGCTTTGAATGCCGCAGTTTCCCCAGGCCGCCTCTGCGGTACACCCCGCCTTATCGCTACTTCCGTTCCGACCGGACCTGCCGGCATGACCGGATCACCCCTCGTCCCCGCGGAACCAATACGCTCCCTACCTTCCGAACATCTGCTGGGACCGGCCCCCGGTTCCGATAATTGGAAACGTAAGGAATCCCCGACCTGTGGGGATCATAACTTTCCGCCAATCAGCAGAGGACGATATGAGCAAGAAAATACTCGGCGCGCTGGGCGTGTCGCTGGTCAGCGCGCTGTGCAGTCAGGCGGAGCCGGCGCTGCCACTGTCCATCACCCCGCCGCCAGCCCTTGTCGTCCAGGCTGAATCGGCCCCCGCACCAGCGCCGACGGCCGCCCCGCCGATGGCCCCGGCCGAAGCCGCCGCGCCGTCGCCGCACCTGCATCCGAATCTCTACGGCCAGCCAGCCGTCGATTGCAACGCGATCGAGGAGAGCTGCGGGCCGCGCTTCTGGGCTTCGGCCGAGTACCTGCTCTGGTGGATCAAGCCCGCCGATTCGCCGCTGCCCCTGGTGACCACCGGCTCGGAGCAGGATCCGATCCCCGGCGGCCTGGGCCAGCCGAATACCGTGATCATCTTCGGCGCGGATAACCTGAACTACAACGCTGCCTCCGGCCTGCGCCTCAGCGCCGGCTACTGGTTCAATGACTCGGCCACCTTCGGCATCGAGGGCAGTTACTTCGTACTGGAACGCCGCTCGGTCAGCTTCCAGGCCGCCGCCGACGGCACCGGCCGGCCGCTGATCGCCCGGCCGATCGTCAGCGCGGTGGACAACGGCCTCAACACCGAACTGACCTCGCTGCCCGACAGCGGCTTCACCGGCTCGCTCAACATCCGCTCCGACGTGCGCTTCCAGGGCTGGGAGCTAAACGCCGTGCTGGCCGCCTTCCGCGACGCCGGCCTCAAGGCCGACCTCGTCGGCGGCTTCCGCACCCTGGACCTCAACGAAGGGCTGACCTTCCAGGACGTGCTGATCCCGGTGGTGGACGGCGGCTTCACCTTCCTGGGCAATGGGGTCTCGGTCGGCGATATCGCCACCGACTTCGACAAGTTCCATACCAAGAATAAGTTCTATGGCCTTCAGCTGGGCGGCCGGGTCGAATGGCAAGGCGAACGCCTGAGCGTCGGCGTGCTCGGCAAGCTGGCCTTCGGCACCACCCAGCAGCTGCTCCGCATCAGCGGCGACACCGGCCTGCTTTCGCCGACCACCGGCTTCGCCGCGGTCCCCGGCGGCGTGCTGGCCCAGATCACCAACATCGGCGAATACTACCACGATAGCTGGTCGTTCATCCCGGAACTGGGCATTAACCTGAACTACCAGCTGACACCGTCCATCCGCTTGCTGGCCGGCTACAGCATCCTGTGGTGGAACAACGTGCTGCGGCCCGCCGAGCAGATCGACGGCGTGGTCAACCGCTTCCTGGTGCCAACCGACCAGGTGTTCGGCACCGGCACCGCCGCCGCCCGCCCGACGTTGCTCGGCTTCCAGGAAAGCGACTTCTGGGCGCAGGGCTTCAACTTCGGCGTGCATTTCCAGTATTGAGCCGCGACGCCTCGTCCCGTCCCGTCCAGCGGGCGGCAGGATTGGTGCCAGGGGCATCGGTCCTGCCGCCCGCTCGTTTTATCTGCCGGTTCGCACGGCAAAAAAAAATACCGGTAAGCCGAAACTCCGCTAGCGGTTTCAGTGTTTGATCGTTGAGTGAAGGGGACAAGCTGGGCTGCTCTCCATGCTCGGCGCGATGTCCGCGTCCGGCGGTGAGCCGTTTCGGGGAGTAGATGGATATGGGGCCGATTTCAAAGTGGCTGGCGGCGTTGCTGTTGAGCGGTTGCGTGGTTCTGGGCGGCGCGCCGGTGGGCGCGGAAGAACCGGCGACCGCCGCCGGAACGACGGAAATCGTCAAGGCCGAGAAGGGCGCGAAGGCTGGTAAGAAGAAGGGCGGCAAGAAGAAAAAGAAGGGTGGCAAGAAGAAGGGCGGCAAGAAGAAGGCCACTTCCGCCTCGGCCGTTGCCTGAGAATAGCAACCGTCGCGCCAGATGATCGGACGACCGCAA
>JAEUIF010000375.1 GCA_016795185.1 Planctomycetia bacterium
CAGGTACTTGGTCAACCCCGCAGCGCCGTGGTCAGCATGCTCTCGATGTCTCCGAAGTGCTTGCGGTAATCGGCCTGGGCGCAAGCGATGACCTCGTGGGCTTCCGCGACTTCGTAGACGTGGGTGATCTCCACCTTCGGCGCCTCGATGCCGGGCACGTCCTTGTACGTGAGGAAATAATGCCGCAGGCGGTCGATGACAGCCCGTGGACACTCCGCAAGGTTGCGGTACATGCCGAAGGCGGCGTCGCCTTCGAGGACGGCGATGATTTTATCGTCAGCCTCGTCGCCGTCGAGCAGGCGAAAGCCGCCGATGGGCCGGGCTTTCAGCAGGATGTCGCCGTGGGTGATCTGCTTCTCGGTCAGGACGCAGATATCGAGCGGATCGCCGTCGCCGCGGATGTTTTTTCGGCCCGTTTTCTTCGCGCAGAATTCACCGATAAGGTCAGCGCAGTAGGTCTGCGGAATCAAGCCGTACAGCGCCGGGCAGATATTGGAATAGCGCTGCGGCCGGTCCACTTTCAGGTGGCCGGTGTTCTTGTCCAGCTCGTACTTGATGGTGTCGCTGGGCACGATTTCGATATAGGTGGTGACGACCTCGGGCGAATCGGGGCCGATGGCGACGCCGTGCCAGGGATGCGATTTGAACAGGATGCCCAGCAGCGTCCAGAGGGGTTCGCTCTTGTGGTGGCTCATCAATCCGCTCTCGCGACGGTCCGGGGGGCGCGGGCCAGCGGCGGGAGCCGGCCCCGTCCTTGTTGTAGGGACGGCGACTGCCGTTTCCAGCATACCTCGATTCCGGGGTGGGGGCGGCGCGAAGCGTCGGTTTCGACGGACCAGGAAATATCCCCGCTATTTCGTGCGGGGACGTTCGCGAATGCCGAGCAGCCTTCGTGCTTCACCGCGCACTCGCTCCGCCCAGCGCACGGCGGCGACGGCCTGGCGCTTGGTCGCGGTACTGCCGGGATAGCGGGCGTTCACGGCGAAGGCTGTGAGAAAGAGTAAGCCGCGCCGCAAGGGGCGCAGCGATGGATAGTGTGGCGCCAGCGCCGTGAGGAGCAGAACGAGCGCATGGGTCTTCGGGACGGCGAGCCCCAGTTCTTCCATCAGAGCTTTGCGGTACTTCTCGGCGCACTGCTGGCAGTGGAAGCACACGCCGTCATGCACGGGCAGTTTGCTGCGACGACCCTGCTCGGCGAGTATGCGGTCCTCTTCGGCCTTGCCGACCCAGGCGCGGGTGGTCTTTTTCATAGAGGACTATTCCTTGGGTGACTACGGTCGTCAGAAACGACTCCTTCTCCGCCAGTCGCCAAGCTACATCTTTGGGCGTGCGGACCAGGAGATCGAGGGGAAATGGCGCGGAGAGACGCCAGCGAATACGCACCGCCTGGCTGCTTGGATTGCGCGTCGGCATGACGACGAGCAGGTCCACGTCGCTGTCCGCGTGCGGTGTGCCGTAGGCGTGGGAGCCGAACAGGATGATCTGGTCGGGCTGAAACTCCTCCGCGATGGCGCGCGCGTAGCGACGGATCACCCGCAGGGGAATGTCCGCGCCCCAGTACACGCGCTGCGGGGGAAAGGGAAACGGGCTGGGTGCTTGCTTGGCCATGCCTTCATTGTAACGAGTAATGGAGATGATTGATTCGGTTGCCTGGCAGACTCGGCGACAAAAAAGAAAAGAGCCACCTGCCGGGGGAAGCAGGTGGCTGGTGCGGGGGTCGCGAACGAGGGTCTCGGCGGGAGGGGGATATGCGGTCGTGCCTCAGGTCGGCATTGAGTCAGCCGGTCGGCGGGGGAACCGCCGGCTTGCCATCCTGGCGCACTTCCGATGGCTGATTCGTTGCTCTCTGCTAAAGCAACGTGCGTGCCGGAACGGATGGCCGGCCGCGCCGCGGCGACGCAACCGCTGTCCGCTGCACCGCTTCGGGATTTTCCGAGCGCCAGCGCCGGTTCACGGCCTCGTTCCAGCCTTGCAAGGATTACCGTGGACCGATTGTAAGAATCGTCCTGGGCCGTGCAGCGGGTGAACAACCGGGAAAGCCACGAAAGCGGAGGAAGTTGCTAGACAAGCTCGCTGTTTCGCCGTGTTTTTGTTGGCCCGCCAAAGCAGCTCGTTTTCCTTGACGAAGTCCAGGGGCAATACCATGCTTGGGCGGCGACGGTATCCTCGAATTGTTCCTCGACGATGGCGGCGAACTGCTCGCCGAGGGTTTCATCGACACGGACTTGAACATCTCGGCGGTGGCCCTGTCGGTTATCGAGGGCGGCCGGGTGTTCTACGTCACCAGCGACGGCATCGAGCGGGCGTTCGCCTTCACGCTCGATCAGTTCGTGGGTGAGGAACGCGGCACGGTGGCGGACCTGCCGGACAGCACGTCCGTGGCCATCATCGCAGCGCTGGTCGCCAGCAGCGACGAACGGGACGCCGCCGACCTGTTCGCGGTCCTGAACGGCGAGGCGGTCAACTTCGGCGAGTTGCTGTACTTCGCGGGAGATGCGGCTTTGGAAGCCGGCGCCGAGTGGAAGCCAGAGCCGGCACGGCAGCGGGGGCAATCCGCACTGCACTTCTTGGCGAGCGGCGCGCGTTAGCCCGCTGGTGTCTTAACAACAGCTGATGTCCGCCGCTCGCTTTCAGCGCGCCTCACCCACCTGACAGGTGATGCCGCCATCCACGGGCAGCAGCACACCCGTGATATAGCGGGCTTCATCGGAGGCGAGAAACACGGCGGCGTGGGCCACGTCCCAGGCATCGCCCATCTTCTTCATCGGGCACATCGCCTCGCGCACGCGGACCATTTCCTCGACGTTCCCGTAGAGCTTCTTGAAGGGCTCGACGATCATCGGCGTGTTCATCAGGCCGGGCAGGATGGCGTTGACGCGGATGCCCCGACCGGCGTACTCCAACGCTACGGCACGCGTGAACTGATTGACCGCGCCCTTCGACGCCGCGTAAGCGATGTACGGCACGCCCAGCCAGCGAATGCCGGCGATGGAGGAGATGTTGATGATCGCGCCGCTACCCTGAGCGGCCATCACTGGCAGCACCGCCTTGCAGGTCAGGAACATGCCCTTGACGTTCACATCCATGACGCGGTCCCAGCTGTCCTCGCTGGCCTCGACCGGCCCGCCCAGTTCGGCAATGCCGACATTGTTGTGCAGAATGTCGATGCGGTCGCTGAAGGCCAGGGTGGCTTGCACGGCGGCTTCGACGCTGGGGGCAACCGTCACGTCGGCTTGCAGTGCCAGGCACTGGCCACCTTCGCTCACGATGAGATCGCGTGTCTCCTCGGCGGCCGGCAGCGCGCGGTCCACGGCGACGACCTTCGCGCCTGCGCGTGCAAAGGCCACTGCGGTCGCCTTGCCGTTGCCCCAGCCTGGCCCGGATGAACCAGCGCCGAAGACAAGAGCGGTCTTGTTCGCGAGTCGCCCGGCCATTTTGGTTTCGCTGCGAGAGGGAAGTGAAACGCTTTGTTCGTAGTTCCGCCTTCAGGCGGCGAGTCGCTCGACCGCCCCGAGCAGTTTGCGACCGGCTGTAGCGGTCCGCATAGCGGACCCTACGGTATTTTTGTAGGGTCCGCTGTGCGGACCGTAGCGCCCAGTGCTTCATCCGTCCGCGAATTGCTCGAAAGGCGGAACTACGAACAAGAGATGCCTAGGGTTGCAGCACGAAGGGCAGCTCAATCGTGTCTTTTTTGATTTCCTTCTCGACCGGACGGAAGACATCCACTTCAAACTGCCGTTCGAGGTTGTTGCCGGCCAGGTCTTCGAGCTTGGTGTCGGCGACGAGTGTGAACTTCCCGGCGGGCCAGGGTTTGTCCGGCGTGAATTGCCAGCGCTTTTCCTGGTCCGTGACCGTCGTCTTGCCGGCGACCTTGCGGCCGTGCTCGTCCGCTACCCAGACCAGGCGGTGCAGCAGGGCGTGATCGTGCGGCATCGGCAGCACCAGCGTCAGCGGATCGCTGCCGCCAACCGTTGGCAGTTCCAGCTGCCAGGTCTTCGGATCGACCAGCTTCTCGATCGGCTCGCCAACCTGGAATGTCTTGCGGAAACCTGCCTTCAGCGTGTTGCCGTGCGCATCGTGCCAGCCGGGGCCGACGACCAGCGTGTAGCGCTTGCCCTTTTCGAGCACGGGGCCGAGGTCTTCGCGCGGCTTCAGGCCGTGCTTGATGCGGCCTGGATCGAAGAACAGCGTGAAACGCTGGCCGTCCGGGGCCCAGAGTTCCTCGCCGAGTTCCAGGAAGGCGGACTCGATGGGTTTGCCGTTGCCGTCCAGGATTTGCAGGTGTTCGTAGGCTTCACCGCGGCTCATCGGCCCGGAGAAGTGGATATAAAACTTCAGGTGATTCTCGGGCAGCAGGTCGCTGGTCGGAAAAACCTGTTCGACGATCGTCGGTGGGGTTTCGAGTTTCGGCAGCGCGAACTCGGCGACCAGCGGCGCGGCGTTCGCGCCGGGAGCGGTGTAGGCCACGGTGTAGCGCATACCGGGCCGCAGCGGAAAGCGCGGCCGGAAGCGCAGCACGCCATCGGCCACATCCCAGGCACCGGCCATCGGCGGTGCTTCGGGGCCGACCCGTACCGCCAGCACGTCGGGCCAGCGCTCCGCTGGCCAGCCGGGCTTGCCGAACTGGCTCAGTTGTCCGGCGTCGAGGTTCACCACCTCGAACGCTTGCTCGTCCGCGCCGAGACGGATCGACGGCGGCTGTGGGGTCGCCGTCACCGAGGCGGGCGGGCGCTCGCGCGCGCCGCAGCCGGGGGCGAGGAGGCAGCACAACAAAACCCAGCCCTTCCCGAAGGAAGGGCTGGGTCGATGAGAAGACGACATCACGGCAGGGGCACCGTATCGAGGTTGAGTTCGCCGTTGGCGGCGCGGATCAGGATGACGGCGCTGTCGTTGCTCAGCTTGGCCAGCTGCTGGATGCCGTCGAGTTCCTTGATGGTGTCGTAGGGCAGGCCGGCGACCGAGGTCTTGGCGACGATGCCCTTGGCGTCTTCCACGCCTTCCAGCTTGATCTTCATGACGCCGCGCTTGTTGTTGGCCAGCAGCAGGAACGGCTTGCCACCCTTCTCGTAGACCAGCATGTCGAGCGGCCGGTTGCCGTTGCCCAGCTCGGCGACCGTGGTGCCCTTGACCTTGGCGCCCGGCTTCAGCTCGTCCACGCCGAACTTGACCAGCGGGGTGCAGGTGTAAGCCGCCAGGATGTTGGTCTGGCCCTTGAGGTCGAAGGGCACAAAGGTGCGCACCGGGGCGTTGGTCTCGAACTTGCCGTGCGCGCCGTGATAGATTTCCACCGAGGTCGGCTTGTTGGCTTCCGTGAAGGGGAACGGCACGGAGCGGAGCGTCGAGGCCCAGTTCTCGTTGCCCAGGCCAGCCACCAGCACCTGGCCCTTGACGTAGGCGATGCAGGTGACGGCTTCGGTCTTCTTGTCGGACAGGTTGGCCAGCGGGGCCTTGCTGAACTTCACGTCCTTCAGCTCGACGGCTTCGAGCTTGCCCTTGTGGTCGAGCTTGAGCAGGGCCGGCTTGGCGTCCGGACCCTTGCCGCGCGACACGGACAGGTAAACGTTGCCGGAAGCCGGGTTGACCGCAAGGTCGTTGATAAGGATGTCCTTGGCGTCGGTGCCGAGCACGCCGGCGACCTTCTCGTCGATCTTGCCGACCTTGATGGTGCCGGTCGCCGGGGTATTGGCCTTGTCGCCGGTGTCGATGGCGAACAGGCTGCTGCTCTGCGGATCACTGACGAACAGCACACCGTCCGGCCCGAAGGAAATCGGCCCGATGGACTTCAGGTCCGGGGTGCCCTTCTTGAGGGTGTCGGTGAGGTCGGCCTGCGCCGTGGCGGCGAGCAATGCCGCCCCCAGCGTGGCCAGCGAGAGAATGCGCATGGTGGACATCATGATGAAACCTTCTCCTTGTGACAGAGAAACCGAGTTGGTGGTCCCAGTATATGTAGGTCTTGACGCCGAAGCGCGCAACTTGCCACCAAGGGTAACCGTATCGGGTCTTTACGCCGAAGGCGTTACACCCCACAGCCCAGGGTTGCCGGTACTCCGGCAACCCTGGGTTCTGGAGTATTGAGAAGTTCTTTCTACCCCGAAGGGGTTGCATAAGCCCGTCACCAGTCGATTTATGCAACCCCTTCGGGGTAGAAATCTCTTGTTTCGATTGATTCCCAGGGTGGCCGGAGTACCGGCCACCCTGGGCTATGTTATACAACGCCTTCGGCGTAAACACCGAACGCGGGCGATCCGCGGGCGGCCTTTTGGCCCTGCCATGCAGACGGAGCCTGGGTGGCGCGCCAATCAAGAAAATCCGGTGAAACGTCCCTGGGCCATCACCCCCCCATGAAACCCCGCCGGCGGTCGGAAGGCTCGCTCCCATACCGGCTGCGCACTCCCCGGATTCGGTAATGGAAAGCCCACCGCCAACGAATTACAATCTGGACGGTTCGGATACTGCAAACGAGGATCGCCGGACGGCAGTGCCCCATGCCCATCGCCAATGTGCCCGAGTTCGTGGCCGAGATCAAGCGGTTGCAACTGCTCGATCCGGCCCAGTTGCAGGCGCTGACGGCCGAGTTGGCCCCGCGCAGCAGTGAACCGCGCGCCCTGGCGCGCGACCTGCTTCAGCGCGGCTGGCTGACCACCTTGCAAATCAACCGGCTCTTTCAGGGCCGTGGCGGCGACCTGGCGCTCGGTTCGTACACCCTGCTCGAAGTCCTCGGTGAAGGCGGCATGGGCGCGGTCTACAAGGCCCGCCATCGCCGCCTGGACCGCACGGATGCCGTCAAAGTGATCCGCAAGGAGTTCCTGGCGAACCCCAACGCCGTGCAGCGCTTCCAGCGCGAGGCCAAGGCCGCCGCCCGGTTATCGCACCCCAACGTCATCACGGTCTACGACGCGGGCGAGGCGGGCGACGTGCATTTCCTGGCGATGGAGTTCGTTCCCGGCACCGACCTCAGCCGGCTGGTCAAGCAGCAAGGGCCGCTGCCAGCCGCCGTCGCCTGCGAGTACATCCGGCAGGCGGCGCTGGGTTTGGCTCACGTCCACGCGCGCGGCCTGATTCACCGCGACATCAAGCCGAGCAACCTGCTGCTCACCGCCGACGGCGCGACCATCAAGTTGCTCGACCTGGGCCTGGCCCGCTCGATGGGCCTCGGCGCGGAGGAAGCGGGCCTGACGGAAACCGGCTCGGTGGTCGGCACGGCGGACTACATCGCGCCGGAGCAAGCGCGCAACTCGCACCAGGTCGATATCCGCGCCGACCTCTACAGCCTGGGCTGCACGCTCTACTTCCTGCTGGCGGGCAAGATTCCCTTCACCGGCGAGACGCTGGCGGAAAAGCTCATCAAGCATCAGCTGGAAGAAGCGCCGCCGCTGGCAGGCATCCGCCACGACCTGCCGCCGGGCCTGACGGCCGTGGTGCAGCAGCTGATGGCCAAGAACCCGAACGACCGCTATCAGGTGCCGGTGGAAGTGGCCGCGGCGCTGACGCCGTTCACTGGCGCGCTGGTGACGGCCGAAAGCATCACGGCGAAGCCCGGTGGCGCGGCCCCGCTGGCCGTGTTTTCCGGCAGCCAGTCGGCAGTGCCGCTGGCGCTGCCGTTGGGCGCGCCGGGCGAAGTCAGCGCCTCGCTGCCGGCCACGCTGCAAATCCGCCGGGCGGGCCCATCGCTGTCGTTCCGGGTGTTGTTGCTGCTGATCGCCGTCGGCACCGGCGCGCTGCTGTTGCTGGTCACGGCGGTGGGCCTGTGGTACTTCGTCGGCAACCGCCCGCAGACCGTCGCCGTCGCGCCGCCGACCACGACACGGCCTCGGCCGACCACGGCGAAGAACGACAACGACCCGCCGCCCCATCTGGCGCAGGTCCACCTCGACCGCGGCAACGCCCACCTGGATGCCAAACGCTACGACGAAGCCATCGCCGAGTTCACCACCGCGCTGAAGCACTCGCCGCGCGACGCGGGCATTTTCTGCAATCGCGCCCTCGCCCACCAGGGCAAAGGGGATAGTCTACGCGCCCTGGCCGACCTGGCCTCGGCCATGCAGCACAAGCCCGATCTGTCCACGCCCTACGTCATCCGCGCCGGCATCTATTACGGCCAGGGCGACCTCGACCGCTCGCTGGCCGACAATACGAAAGCGCTGCAACTGAACCCGCGCGACGCCGTGACCTGGAACAACCGGGGCACGCTCTACAGCCGCCAGGGACGCCACGACCAGGCGCTGGCCGACTACGACGAGGCCATCCGCCTCAATCCCAAGTACGTCGGCGCTTACAACAACCGGGGCAACGTCTGGCTCGACAAGAACGAACCCGCCAAAGCAGTCGGCGACTTCAGCGAGGCCATCCGCCTGGAGCCGAACAACGCCCTCAGTCACGAGTACCGAGGCCAGGCCCACCACCGCAACGGCGATGGCCTGGCGGCCATCGCCGATTTCAACCGGGCCATTCAATTGAATCCCAAGCTGGCCATCGCCTTCTTTCACCGCGCCCAGGCACAGGAAAAGCTCGGCCGCCAGCCCGAGGCGAAGGCCGACTACGAACGGGCCTTCCAGCTCGATCCGCGCCTCAAGACGCCAGGAAAGTCCGTGCCACCCGGATAACTGGCAAATCGCGCCTGCACGGATGCTGTCCCGCGCCGGGGCACCCTGGTCAATTTCGATACACCCCCGAAACTGGGTCGTGCGGCCAGCTCCGCCGACAAGCCGCCGATTTTCGGCCAATTTCCTTTCAGTTCCTTCTCATTGGCACTCCCATCACCGAACGGCATGGGCTTTGCAGTAGATTGTCTAGTATTTCATCATGTCTTTCTTCGGGGAACCAACGAATGCTTCCTCTGTTCCGCCGGCTGTTTGGCACCGCCAAAGAAGAACCCGCCCCCGTGACGACCAAGCGTTCGACCTCGCTGCGTCTGGACCACTCCTGCGCGCGCAACGTCGTGGACCATCAGCGCGTCAAGCGCGATACCCCGCTGCAATCGCCGCGTCCGAAGCAGTGACGCTCGGGGTGCCGCCGCGCCCGACATTTCACTTCCCGTCCGTCAGGCATCAGGTAGGGCATGCAGCCGCCTGGCACCAACGAATCAACCTCGCGAATACTTCGCGCTCCAACCGGAAGCGGGCGGGGGGGCGGGCCCCCCCGGGGGGGGGCCGGGGGGGGGGTGTTTTGTGGGCGCAAACAGCCCGGGCACCGCGCGGCCCCCCCAGCGCGCACAA
>JAEUIF010000385.1 GCA_016795185.1 Planctomycetia bacterium
CCCGCACCACTTCCCTGACCACCGCCGCGCTTGGGGGCGCGGCTCCCCCTCACCCCTGACGTGGCTCGGTCTGCTGCACCGACCCACTTCTTGAGGCGAACCTTGCGATACGTCTAGTTAATTGCAGCTCGGATGCGTGTCCTGCACCCCAGGTCTGGCACAAGCGTCATCCACAAGATCGCCGCAAAGAAGAATCAATCCCTTGACTTGTCTGCTCGTCATGGATTGCCTCGTGGCCAGTCTTCGATGGGCGATGTCGATTCGACGGATCGAAAGCGCGCACCACGCTGCCACGATGAGCGAGGAGCCTGCGACAAACAGCGCGACGATGGAAAGAGTGTACATTGTTGGAACCTCTCGAAACCATGTTTGTACAAGACACAGGTCCCAACGAAGACAGAAAGCTCCTGGGTTGGGTGCAGGTGACGGGTGGGCTTGGGACGCTTGATGCAAGGGCTATGTCGAAGCTGGGCAGATCGGATTGTGAAGGCGGCAGGGCGATCAATCACCAAGTTGGGCTGTCCAGGAGGCGGTCAAGGCGAGATGTCGTTCTTCGACATGGTCATTATACGGAGCCGCAGCGGCGGCGTGTAGCTTACTTGTACCTCTTCATTCAGGGAGAATTTATGCCAGTCGTCATTCCATTTGCAGCCGGTCTGGCGGTCGGGGTCTGCGTCGCTCCGTCCGTCAGGAATCATCCCAAACTTCAGACGGTCTTCGTGGTCATCGACGCCTTTCAGCAAACCGTGAGGGACGCCTACCGGAACGCGCAGCAGGCAGCTCACGAGCTGGTCAACGAGCACCGAAGCCAGCTGCTCAGGGTGTTCAGCCCCAACTGACTGCCGACCCTCACGACGACCGAGGAGGATGCCGGTGACCATGATCGCCTTTTCGTTGGACCATGCTTTGAGCCAGCAAGAAGCACGGAAACGCCTCCAGCAGCACCTGGTGACAGCCAAACCACCGGACACACTCTGGAACGACTTTTGGGTCGAAACGGACGTGATGGGCTTCAGGATCGAATTCTGGGCCAATCGCCCGATTCGCGTCATCCGGGGCGAGGTCCGCTTCAAGGAGGGCGCCGTCGAAGTTACGGCGGAACCTTGCTCATCGGCGCTGGCGCCTGTGCTTCCCGAGATCGAGGAGGCCCTGTCGCAGGCTGCTCGCCAGGCGCTGGCGGCGCCCTGAGCAGCTGCACCACCACTCAATCCTGAGAAAGGACCATTCATGTTTGTTTTCATTCGCAACCTACGCGCCAGGACTCGTCGGGCCAAACTGGAGCGGCTGACGGCGCTGGCCGCCCAGATGGACGAATTGCTCGTCACCGGCCGGCTCAAAGCCGACACCCGCCAACTGCTGGCGCAGAAGCGCGAGCAACTCGAAGACCAGATCCAGGCCCTGATGGCGTCACCGTCATCTCTCCCCTGTTCCACGGCATTCACGGCATTGCCCAAGCACAAGGAACGCAACGATGAACCACTTCACGACGCTTGCACTGGGCCTGCTGGCCCGAGCGCTCAGCGTGGTGGCAGCCCACTACAGCGACTGGTTACTGAACAAGCTGGCCCAAGGCTGCGACGCAGGCTTCGGCTTCTTCCGGGACTTCAAACGCTTCTGGGCTCGCCTGCTGACCACGGTGGCGTACCAGCTCGGTAGCCGGCGTGGTCAGGCTGGCGCCTATGAAGAGGAGGAATGGCAGCCGGAACTCTATCCGGCTCAGTGAATGACGAGGCCGGTGCGATGGACCACCCCATCGCACCGGCTTCTTTTAGCGGTCAGCGCTGCCTACCCCAGGTCATCGACATCCTGTGGCTTCTTCGTGGCGTCGCGCTGCACGCCCCGGTTGTCCAGGAACAGATAGGCGATGACGAGGAGTTTGAGGCTGACGATGACGAGGATGGGCGTCAAATCCATCGTTGGGCTCCTTGCAGCTTCGGACGTTACATCACGCGGACCCGGTACTCCGCGATGGCCCTCTCGTTCTCCTCAGCCTGCTCGCCCGTATGGCCGAGAGGAACGTCGCTGTTGTGCTCGTTGCGGAGGACATGGACGACTTCATCGAGCGTCTTGTAAGGACCGACATAGACGACGTGCGGCGCGTCCTCGGGCAGCTGAGCGCCGTGCTCGAAGCATGCCTTGCCCGTTGCCTCGTCGGCGCTGAGCTTGACGATCCTGGTCGGGATGACCTGGTCCTTGCGACCGACCCCGCGCTCCAGGTAGAAGAGTCGGGTCGCATTGAGCAGGCGCTCCGTCCACGTCAGACGGTGCGCTGCTGGCTTTATGGGCATTTCGTCCTTGAGAAGATGCCGCACGTCTGAAATCAGTGGTGGTAGTTCAGCCACGGTGGGCCTCCCTTCGTCACAAAGTAGTGTGGTGCGTGTGGGTGCTGGTCGGAACGTCGGCATTCTTGCCGATTGTTTCACAGGGCCGCGCCGTACTTCACCCCGATCCGTTCCACTTCTTCCCAGCAGGCCAGCACTTTTCCCTGGGCGCTCTTGAGGTCGCCTTGCAGCCGTTGCAGTCGGTGGGGGTCGTTGTTGAACATGTCCAGAAGCTGCGCCAGGAAGCCAGCGAACCAGCCGTCGGGGATCTGCGCGAACGCCTGCTGAACCTCGACGAGGGCGCGCAGGTACTGCCGGTAGGCCACGCGAAAGTCCGCAGGGCAGGCAGCCAGGTTGAGCTGCTGCGCTTGCTGGTTGAACGCCTGGATCGCCGCCGCCACTTGCGAAGGTGAGGAATTCTCACCCGCAGCCCCCATCGTGGACTCGGCGAGGCGGTGGTCTTCTCGCAGGATGTTGAGAATGGCCTGCTGGTCCTGACTGGCAGGAAGGCCCCCTGCACCCACTTGTGCCAGGCCGGAAGCCTGCTGGTCCGGCCGCAAGACGCCCAGAACGGTGCGGTTGTTTGCTGCGGGCTGCAAGAGCCCTAGCACGGTCTTGGGTACGGGTTGCGGCGGCGTGGGTGGCGGCGGCAAGTCCGGTATCAGCAGACGCTGGCCGCAGGACGGACAAGCGATCTTAGTGCCTGCCTCTCGGTCGTCTCGATTCAAGGCCGTGTGGCAGGTCGGGCAGAGAAAAGCAATCATCGAAGGCTCCGGGCCCGAGCTAAAAGAAACCCACGGCCTGCAAGAATGCCGGCTTGTGGCGTTCCCGTTTCAGGGTGCGTAGCATGGAAGGTGGAGCTGCTCCTGGTCCCGTGCGAGGGTCGTCAACCATTGCAACGAGGTGCCAGGGCAGCTCCATCAATCACCAAAAACAAAAAAGGCCATGCACCCACCTTGCCGCAGCAAGATGCGCGCATGACCTCGTTGCACTCCCCGACGGGGAGCTATCTGGGTTGACGACCCTGCTGGCCATTTTCAAGCGCTGGCGGGGCCACTGTCAAGCCCCAGCCGCCAGCCGTGGCAGCAGACCCGCAGCGATTCGCCTCTAATGGTGCCCCGGAATGCTCTCAAATTCAGCACGCGGCGATCAAGGGTGCAGGCTGCATCCTTGAGCGTCTTGGAACAGACCCACGTCCCTGCTACACTACCTCTGGCACCAAACCATCCTAGGTCTCCCGCAGGAGAGGCGGCGTTCGCTGTTCGTCTCTATCTAGGAGGTCCATCATGGTGACCAGCAAGAAGACTAAATCCAAGAACTCGTCCGCTGCCCCTGCGGCATCCAGTCCGCCCGTCCAGATCGACCACCTGCTGGAACGCATCCTGCTCCGGCTGGGCGACTTGAAGGCGCACTCCCTCGACGAACTGCTCGCCGCTTTCTTCGAGCCCACGGCCAAGGGCGGCAAGCACAAGTTCAGCGACGAGCAACGGCAACTCCTCCGTGACGCCCTGACTACCCTGGAGAAGAAGCAGCGGGTCGAGGTCAAGGGCAAGGCCGACGCCTGGGAGATCAAAGCACTGCCGCTGGAAGACGACCGCTTTAAGATCGTTCCCGCCTTCCGGGACCTGATCCCGCCACCCGCGCCGGACGAGGAAGCCAAGATGGCCGAGTGGGTCATCAACACGCCGGACGATCAGATCGACGCCGCGTTCGTCTGGCAAGGCAAGGACGTTCTGCTGGACGGGCACCGACGACATCGTCTCCTGTCCCTGCTCGGGCGGAAGTGCCGCATCGAGAAGCGGGCGTTCGACAATGAGGACGCGGCCAAGGAGTGGGTGGAGCAGCTCCACTACAGCCGGCGTAACACGTCGGCGGAGTGGAAGTCCTACCTGCGCGGCCGGCGCTACAACCAGGAGAAGCAGGCCCACGGCGGCGACCGGAAGACCGAGAAATCAAGTACGCTGAGTGCCTCCTTGAAGACCAAGGAACGGCTGGCGCAGGAGTACGGGGTCGATCCCGCCACGATCCAGCGCGACGGCAAGCTGGCCGAAGGCATTGACATGCTCGCACCGATCCTCGGCGAGGATGTCATTCGCCGGTACTTTTCTCGTGCTCTGCCCTGGAGCCGTGGTGACATCGGCCAACTGGCCAAGCTCGCCGCGTCGGACAAGGCCGAGCTGAAGCGGGTCGTCAAGGCGGCCGTCGAGGCCGGAGGGCGTCCCAAGTTCAGCGAGGCTGCTAGCAAGGCCACGTTGGAGGATAAGGCCGAGCAACTGGCGGAGCGACTCCTGAAGGAAGGGCCGAAGCGCTCCTTGCAGCTGCTGGAACGCATTGCCAAGCGCCTGAAGATGCAGCTGGTGCCTCTAGCTGGAGAGGAAGAGAGCCCTACACCTACTACCGCTTGACGGCGAGTGGAAACCCTTACAGGCAAGACGCCCCCAGCTGCGTTGGGTCTGGTGGGCGCCTCGCATTATTCCCACTATTCGCAGTATTCGCGCCTGGGGACGGCCATTCTGCGAATAGTGGGGATTATGCGAAGGAGTTGCCGAGTCCGAAGCAACGCGGGTGGACCGCAGACAGACATTCTGCGAATAGTGGGAATTATGCGAAGGTGTTTGCGTTCCCAAAACCGCCTGCTCAACGGTCTCCCGGAACCTGGTTGGCAGGACCCGAACGATCCCTAGGCTGTGCGTTCGTAGCCGCAGCCTGGCGTTGCAACCGGTCGAGGTAGCCAGGTGCCTGTCTGTCTCGTTCCAGAGCGTCCTGGATGACGTCCGACGCCGGTCCTTTGGTCATCCCCGGCCGCCACAGTCCATGTTTCTGGAGGAAGGCGATCTGACGACTGGAAGCCGGCTCCAGCCGCCAGGGGCTGCGAGGATTGTACTTGTCCAGCAGGTGGCCCGCCTCAGTGCGCGTGAACCGGCCAATATCCGTCTTGGGCGGCAGGTGTTTCATTACGTTGTCCCAGAGGACGAGCGTTCTGGGTCGCTGGTTGTTGTCTTCCATGACATTCCTTTCCTGAACGAACGGGTTAGAAGGGATTGCATGCCTTCGGTATATAGGGGCTGCGAAGTATACCACCAGCCTATGTGGTCGTGTGCTTGGCCCCAAACGACGCTTGGTAGAGCGACCTACCGACGGGCAAGCTCGCTCCCCAAGGCGCTGCCGGTCAGGCGGCTGCCGGTTTAGCGGACGCGAAGGCACTCGCAATATTCCCACTATTCGCAGAATCAACGACTGGCTGTTCGACTACCGCCACGTCGTCCAGTCCTGGCTTTGCCAAGCCACTCGCATTATTCCCACTATTCGCAGAATCCATGGGTGGCTGGTCGGCCAGTGACATGGTGCCGCCGTTGGCCGAGGGAGCCAAGGCACTCGCATTATTCCCACTATTCGCATTATCCGCCGCCAGGAACCCAGGCTGCACACATTGAGCGTCCTGCGTTGGCTGGTACGGATTGACCTCGTAGCACGGACTGGGCCTGCGTCCCGGTCCGCGTGGCTGGCGCACCATTTTCGGTCTCAAGTAACCGTGATTGACCAGCACCAGCAGTACCGGCCGCAGCAGCTCCATGCGGCGGAACCGACCCTTGGTGCCCTCGTAGATGTCACGCTCGCTGGCCTCAGCCAGTCCTTTGCGCGTCACCCAGCTCCAAACGAACTTGGCATCCTCGATCACGGGGTCGGCACCCATCTGGGCAAAGGCGGCGCGAGCGTGCGGGATCAGGTACTTACCGATCTCGACGGCACGGTCCATCGTTTCTTTCTGCAAGGCGATGGTCCACGGCGTCTGCGCGTCCACATGTTCCGCCATGTGCAACAGACCAGCGATCCGGACGACTGCGCCCACGAGCTTGCCGGCCCAGTCCGCGATACACCCCAAATCACCGGCCTCGGCCAGCAGCGGTTCGATCCAGTGTGCCAAATCGAAGAGCACCTGCCGGGCCTCGGCCGTGAGTTGCAAACAGTAAGGCTGCTGCTCTCGGTGCTCGTTGCGCAGGCACTCAAGCCGCAGGAGCGACAGCAACTTGGCCTGGTAATGGTCACGCACCGAAGCAGGTACAGACGGCGGATCGACGCACCGTCGGCCTACGAGGCTCCTGGGCATGGCGTACAGGAAGCGCCCCAGCAGGCCACGGCCACGGAAGCCTGGCTTGTCGGCCAGGCCATGAATCACGTCCGGCTGGACGACCAGCCCCAGGGTCAAGGCCGGTCGCTTGACGAACTCAGCGGGTCGATTCACCCGGTCCACGCGGAGGTCGTCACCGGCGTGGCCGTTGAGGTAGACGCCGAAGTTGGCAGCTCCCTTGGTTCCGTAGCGACCGGCCATCAGGTCGAAGACATCACCTTCGGGACTCATCACTGCCATGCGACCCTCCTGCTCCTGGAGCAACGTCGCCAACCTTTCCGGGGTGGTGTCCGAGGCCACCAACCGAGGCAGAGCCGGCACCGATACCGTCGCCAAAGTGCCCGCCGTGGTGACCGCCTGCCGGAGTAGCATGTCGTATTCTTCCGGCTTGGCCTTGAGCACCTCGTCCTTCATCTTGGCGTGGTGCTTCTGTTGTATTTCAAGCCGCGTCTTCTCCTCTTCGATGATGGGAGTCAGCCGCCTGATCTCGCTGGCTTCGTACTCCAGCAGGGGCGCGGTCACATCGGCATAAACCGCACTCTTCCTGCTGCCCGGCGGCATGGCCGTGACGGTGAACAGGTTGAGCGGCTCACGGTAGCCTTCCTTGACGACGACCTCGACCTTCTTGGCCACGGCAGCCGCCAGGGTAGACAGAACCAGCATGGCTACCATGTCCGCCGGCGTCTGGGTCGCGGTGGCCACGGCCTCGACATACGAGCGGAGCCACGGCGACAGAGCCGCAGTCGGGAACGGAGGCAGCTCGAACTCGTGGAAGGGCACGGGCGGCTCCCAGTGGTCTGACAGCTTGTCGGCTGCCTCCTGCTTGTCGGCCAGGTCGTCCACGATGCGGTTGACTTCGGCTTCGTCCGTGGGTGGCTTGCAGTCGGCGTTGAAGGCCAGCGCCATGCTCCTCACCTCGTCGCGTGGCTCACCCCGACCCAGATGGTGGCCGATGAGCCGCAAGAGCCGGTTATGGCGGCTGCCTTCCTGGGCCCCGCTGGCGGTCGTCAAGTCCAGGTCTTCTTGGACACGGACAGTACGGCGCTCGGCGGACGGCATCAGCATGGGCTTAGGAACGCTTGTCGGCGCGGAAGGGACAACGGGTGCCTGCACGACGGATGCGGCCGTCACGGGCCAGGACGTCTTCTTGGTTACGACGTCGGTCAGCCAGGCGGGTGCGACAGCCAGCGGTGCATGGTTGGGCGACAGCTCCCAAACATAGCCCTTGCCGGAGGCATGGTTGCTCGGCGGAGCCAGGACGTAACCACCCTCACCCCGCACGTCTACCGGCTGGTCACCCAACTTGGTCGTGTTGTTGATCGTCACGTCGGCCGTGACCTTGAAGTAGTAGTGAATCCCACCCCCACCCGTGCGTACCGTTGGCGTGGTCGGCAGTGGACCGAACACAGCTTCCAGCTGCTTAACGGCCTCGACGCCCTGGGCGCCGTCGGCGTCCAACACCCAGAATCCAGAAACCGCACCGGTGCGAAGTGCGACGTTAGCCTGGGGCGCGTTGGTCCACCACTTATTGAGCTGCGCCGAATTGGTAGTCGCTTCTTCCAAGCCATGCTTGGTCATGGGATGCTTGCCCGGACTGGTGCAGCGGGCGCCCTTGGGACAGGAGCACCGGCCGCCCGTGAAGGTGTAGATCGGTACGACCTGCCATTGGCGCAGGGCGTAGTTCAAGGCGGCGTCCTTCAGGCCGTTGTTCTGCTTCGTTTCGTGTGTTATACTCATTGCATACCTCAGTTTGGAATTGCGCGCGCAAAGAGGCCGGCTGCTCCACACAGCCGGCCTCTCTGCGTTCTTGGATGTCTGGTTAGACCGAAGGAGCTGGTTGGACCGTCGCCACCCTGGTGCTGCCTGTCTCGGTCTTCTCCACAGTCACGGTGTAGTCACGACCGATGAACTGATCGAGGTCAACGTCCTCGTCCTTCATCAGCGGCCGTCCCAGAAGTCCTGCCAGCATACGTCCCAGGTTGTTCAGGCGCGTGGACTGGGCGCAGGTGACCCTGGAGACCCTTCTGCCGACATATTCGCCGGTCAGAATCTCAAACTCGAACCGAAGGCCAGGACCGTACTCCACATGGCTGGTATCGGTGATAGCCACCAACTGGGCCAGATACTCCCCCGGAGGGGCTCCGGCCTCTCGTACCGTAATCGTTCTCATGCTTGAATACCTCGAATTTGGAAATCTACGTTAAGAACCACCAACCGTTTGCATGACCTTTATGCAACCGCCTCCTTTCCACTCCCGTCGTGATCTTCTTCCTTGGGCTGACTGCGCTCCGTGTGTCGTTCCACAAACAACTCCAACTCGGCCGGCGAGATCCGGCGAGCTTTACCGAACTTCACGAACGCCAACTCGCCGCAGTCCATCAGCAGGTACAGCTTGGACCTGCTCACTCCCAATAGTCGGGCCGCGTCGGGTATGCGCAGCAGCCCGGCCATACTCATCGCTTGCATCATGGCTCGTCCCCCTCTGTAGGTCCGCGTCCGGCATTGTCTCCCCTCATTCGCAAGTGTAGCGCATTGACCTTGATTGTCAACACGGCAAGTGTATAGTTACCGTGACGATTAGCGTGACGCCGTAGAGGTGAGTTATGGCCTTTGTTTGGCGGGTTTCGCTGAGCGGCTACTGCTTGAAACGGCAGCAGTCACGGCAGGTGAAGCCAAAGCTTGTGGGACCGGCGGACGCCGAAGCGGGCGACTACCTACTTCCCAATGGCCCTTGGCGCTACCGGGAATATGAGCCGCTGAAGGAGTACCCTGGACTGTTCCGCACCTTCGCCGACACCCCGGCCGACGGGCAAGGCATCCTCAACTTCGCCAACCAGTACGGCCACCTCGGCGATCAGCTGGGTGAAGGGGTGGAGATCGACCCCACCGAGGTGGAATCCGAGGAGGAGTGGGATCAGTTTGACGCGGCGATCCGTGACGACACGCCGGTCGAGGACTTCGACCGTTGGACCGACGCCATCAAGCTGATGAAGGAGATGGTCGGGATTTGGCAGAAGCTCACGCTCAACGAAGCGGACGAGGGTATCGTTACGCGGCTCCAGACCACCGTCAGCAGGGAGCTACGCGGCCGCCTGGAAGTGGTCTTGCAGCGCAACCCCAAGCTCGGTGTCTCGAAGTTGCAGATCGTACCGCAGAACCTCCTCGGTGCCCTCTGGCTTCAACTGGCCCAAGCCGTGGACAGCGGTAAGGAACTGAGGGCTTGCCAGACCTGTGGGCGGTGGTTTGAAGTATCGCTCGACGCTTTCAGAAAGAGCCGCTCCTATTGCGGTGAATCCTGCCGTTCCAAAGCTTATCGCCAGCGGAAGGAGCAGGCGGTTCAGCTGGCAGCGGCGGGTAAGAAGCCCCAGGACATCGCCAAGGAAGTCGGCTCGGACTTGGCCAGCATCAGGAAGTGGTTGAAGGCAGCGAAATGAGTACGAGTCACAGATGGAGCTGGAAGTGCTCTGGACCGGCGTGGCTGCACAAGTTACGCTGCTTGGTGAAGGGATTTCCTTCCCAAGGACCGGGAAGAGTGAAGGGCCTTGTGGTCCTTCAAGCGCGCGAATTCGGAGCAGGTTCTTCTCTCCACACCATCGCGGCCAGGATGCGAGCAGTCGCATCCACCAGCATGCACTTCACCCGCTGGAAGGCTGCGCCGATGGTACGCAAACGAACGCTCAACATGAGCGTTCGGGTGGCTTCACCTCGAAGCCTGAAGCCAAACCCGAACAACCCGTTCAAGAAAGAAAGTCCAGAAGCACGCCGAGAAGGGATGATCCAATCCCTTGTCGCCGGGCTGGCTGTCGTCATCCGACAAAAATCGGAAGCGTGCAACGACGTATCAGTAGTTGATGATTTGTCCGCCGCGTGATACGCGGCCAGGAACGATTCAACTGGCGATTGATCCGGAGAGCAAGATGGAAACTCGCAAGTGTGCGCTCTATGGCCGTGTTTCCACCGTCCGCCAGGCCCTGATCCAGGACGGTGGACTTGACACCCAGTTCGACCTGATGGACCGCTACGTCACCTTCGAGAACTCGAAGGCACAGGGCCAGTGGCTGGTCCAGGACCACTACCGAGAAGAAGCCTATTCCGGAAAGAACCTGGAGCGGCCAGAGTTTCGACGCATGATGCGCGACATCGAAACGGGGCGCGTGAACACCGTCATCGTGCAGAAGATTGACCGCATCACCCGGTCGCTCCGCGACTTCTTCGACCTCTGGGAAACCTTCGAGCAGCACGGTGTCCAGTTCATCAGCCTGCACGAGAAGTTCGACACCACCACGGCCGTCGGTCGTGCCATGCTCAAGCTGATCCTCGTCTTTGCTGAGTTGGAGCGTGAGCAGACGGCCGAGCGGACGCGGGCCACAATGGAGCATCGTGCCCGCCAGGGACTCTGGAACGGTGGCCGCGTGCCTGGCTACAGCATCGACCCCAAGCGCAAAGGGGTGCTGGTCGTCAACACGGAAGAGGCTCGCGTCGTCCTCGACCACATCTTCAGCAAGTGCATGGAACTGGGGTCGGCCGGCAAGGTCGTGCAGCACTTGAAGAAACACGGCATTCGCAAGGTGACCTACCAGTCCCGACGAGGCAAACAGCGCGGCGGCGGTTTCTACAGCAAGATGGAAGTCTGTCGCGTCCTGGCCAACCCCGTTTACATCGGCAAGGTGCGCTTCGATGACCAGCTGCACGACGGTCAGCACGAACCCATCGTACCGGAAGCTCTCTTCAACGACGTACAGCGAGTGCTCGACAAGAACCGGGAACGTCGGGGCAATTACCGGGACCAGCGCACCCACGTCTTCCTGCTGCAAGGGCTGATCCGCTGTGGTCGGTGCGGGTCTTTCATGACGCCGAAGACCTCCATCGGGCGCGGCGGCAAGAAGCACTTTGACTACCAATGCACGAAGCACGCCCACTCGGCCGGCACGACGTGCGACGCGAAGTACGTGCCGGCCGAGCCGGCGGAAGAGTACGTGCTGGCCGAGCTGCGGAAGTGGGTCCTGTCGGAGGAAGAGATTCAGCGAGTTGTCCGTGAGGCCAACGAGCAGAAGGACGGCACGCTTGGCAAGCTGCACGAGGAACAACACGCCCTGCGGCAACGGCTGAAGGAGAACCAGGGCAAGATCGACGCCTTTGTGCAGGCCGTTGAGGGCGGCGGTAATTTCCGCAGTTTCTCTGACCGGCTGGGCGAGCTGGAAGCCGACCAGCAATCCATGCAGGAGGAGCTGGCGACCGTCGAAATGGAAATCGAGAAGGTTCGCCGGCACACGCTCTCGGTCGAAGTCCTGGCTGAAACCTACCGCGACTTCCCTGCAATGCTGGATGAGCTACTGGCCGCCGGGGATGGGTACACGGTCAAGGCCCTGATCGCTCGCTACGTGGAAGTCATTGACTGGCATCAGGATGAGGAAGATGCGAGCACCGGAACGGTCGAAATCATGCTGTTCGAGCAGGCCCAGCCACCTGAGCGGAACGGTACAAAAAGACACCCTGACGACCAGGTGGTTAACGCTGGTGCGTCAGGGTGTAACGAATGGCTCCCCGACTAGGACTCGAACCTAGAACCTAGCGGTTAACAGCCGCTCGCTCTACCATTGAGCTATCGGGGAATTGGGCTGCGCGGCAAGGCAGACGAAGTTTATAGAGCGTTTGGGTCGATTCCGCAAGAGGAGTCCGCCCCAAACGGTCGAAAATGTGGGCGGTTTGCCGCGATTCTTCGGGTCGTTCAGTCGGGCCAGCTTGCAGGGCGTTTTTCGAGGAAAGCGCGGATGCCTTCCTGGGCGTCGGCCAGTACCGCGTTGCCGGTCATTACTGGCTGCGCGTGGGCATAGGCTTCGGAGCACGAGAGCGGTAGCTGGTCGTAGTAGGCGCGCTTGCCCAGTGCTACCACCCGGCCGCTGGCCTGCGCGATTTGCTGGGCCAGCTGGCGAGCCTCGGCGGCCAAACGGTCCGTCGGCACCACGCGGTTGACCAGCCCGGCACGCTCGGCTTCCGGCGCGCGGAGCGGCGTGCCCGTGAGCAGCATTTCCAGGGCTTTCTTCGACGTCACCGCGCGGGCCAAGGCTACTCCTGGCGTCGTGCAGAACAGGCCAATCTTCACTCCGGGCGTTGCGAAACTGGCCGCTTCTGCTGCCACTACCAAGTCGCAGGTGGCCGCCAGCTGGCAGCCGGCCGCGGTGGCCAGTCCCTGGACCTGGGCAATCACCGGTTGCGGTAACTCGCGGATGGCTAGCATTACTTCGGTACAGAGGGCGAAGAGCGAGCGGGCCTCCGCCTCGGTGCAGCCCGCCAGTTCACGCAGGTCATGGCCGGAACTGAAGACGCTGCCTGCGGCACGCAACACCACCACGCGGACATCCTTGCGGCTCGCCAATTGATGGAGGTGTTCGTGCAGCGTCGTCAGCATGGCGCGCGACAGCGCGTTGCGTTTTTCCGGATGATTCAGCGTCAGCGTGGCGATGCGCTCCGCGACTTCAAACAGCACCAGCGATTGGCTCATGGTCGGCGTCCCTCCAGGAGTATGGGTGTCATTGTACTCCGGACGGGCAGCCGTGGACCGCTTCACTGCATCGGCGTGACGCCCGTCGCCACCACGTAGTTGGTGCGCAGGTCGCCGCGATAGACGATTGGGCCGGCGAGGATGACGATGCGGTTGAGATGGACTTCCAGGTTCACGCCGGGCTGCGCGGTGACGTACAGCACCGGGCGGCCCTGGCTGTCTTCCAGTACGTAGGCTTGTTTGCCGTCGACGAAGAAGCCCGCGCGACGCAGTCGGCCCGGCGCGGTGGTTTGTCCCGGTGGCGTGGGCGGCGCGGCCGGTCTGGGACCGTAGCCCACGGCTTGGGACTGGCTGCCAGGCTGCACCGGTTGCGTGGGCGGATAGTTCGGCGGCGGATAGCCGACATTGTTGGCCGTGGCGGTATTCGGTTGATACGGAGCCGGGGCGCCGGCGCCGCGCAGGTAGTCCAGGCGGCTCAGGCAACGGTTGAGCAATTCGGGTTCCACGCCGGGCTGGCGGGCGCACTGCTCGTAAAGCCGGCTGGCCTCGGGGAAGTTGCCCGCAAGCCGGGCGGCTTCGGCTTGTTGCCAGAGGGCGTCGCTGTTGCCAGCCGGCGGGCGGTTGGCCTGCGCGGTCAGGTTCTCCACGGCTGGCGTGGCGTTCAGCGCGGTCTTCGGGATGTAGCGAAACTCGCGCTGCGGATCGATGGGATACCACTTGCTGCCGTCGGCAGTGATCTTGGGCGGCCCCTTGTCTTGGCGAATCAGCACCTGTGAACCGCGGGGCAGTTTGACGCGCTCCACGTTGGGTTCCTGGTCCGTCAACGTGCTGCCGGGCCGCACCGGGGCTTCGGGCGCCAGCACCATCGCGGTGCGGCCGGTGCCGTCGAGTTCGATCAGGCGGGCGTTGATCCAGCTGAACGAACCCGTTGGCGGTTCAATAGCTAGCCAGCCGCCGGCTTCTTCCTGGACTACCCGGACCTTCTCGCCCAGCCGGAGCTTGCTGGTCGCGTAGAACTGCGCGCTCGGCCCGCTGCGGGCATCAACCTCATGGACGGCGATGGCGGCCTCGTAAGGCGGCGTCTGGGCCATCAAGGAAGCGCCGGCCAGCAGCAGCACCCCGCCCGCGCACAGAAAAGCCGGTCGCATCGCACCATCCCTCCTCGTTTGGCTCACGAGAATCGGTGCTTATAACGTCTGGTGATGCGGACGCAAGAGCAGTTGGTCGTGCCTGAACGACCGGCCGGAAAGCTCGCATCCGCCAGAGGAGTGCCGGGTAGGATGATCAAAGTTTGACCATCCCCTCCGAGCCGAGCGCATTGGCTTGGAGCCCCCAAGCCGCCGCGTGGCACCCGTACTGCAATAAGGCGAGCGGTATGTCTTAATTTACCTGCCGACCGCGATCTTTCGGCTTAATGACAATGTCGTACTTGGGAAGCAACGGGGATCGCTCCAGGCGTGCTTCGTGTTGCTTCCACTCCTTGTTGGCTACCGTGACGCCGTCGGCGTATTCGCCGGCAAGCCGTTTCACCGTCGGATGCCTGCCGCACCACGTCATCCGCAACGCCCCGCCCCATTTTTGTTCCAGCGCCGACCAACAGCGTTCGATCGGGTTGTATTTGCTGTGGTACGGTGGATAGTAGACCAGGCGAATCTCCAACCCTGACCAATCGGCAAACGCGATCAGACGCCTCAGGAACTGACGCCGCCGCCCTGAATTGTTGGGGCCATTGTCCAAATAGATCACCAGCCGCTTGATGTGGCCCAAACCATCACCGGCTTGTTGCCACCACTGCCGCAGGGCATCGACCCAGAAATCGCTGGTTTCCTTCGACCCGAAAAACAACGTCAACGCCCCGGTGGCCACGATCAGAATTCCCAACAGCGTCCACTTGCGCTTCGCGGGCGGATCGTGATCCCATCCTTGGGGGGGCACCGTCGGCGTCCGTCCGGGTTTTTCCCCCGCGACGGTAATCGCATGCGTTGACTTTCGCTTTCGTATCCATCGAGATTTCCAAGGTCGCCGGGTCGGCGCGGGCCTCTTGCTTGGCCGCCGCGACGTTCGCAAAAATCGCGTCCGTCTCCTTCGTCTTCTTGAGCGGCTTGGCCTTCTGAATCTGCTTGCGGCGATAGTTCAGACGATTGAGAATGTCTCGCAACGTCCGTTCCTTGGGTACGGCCGCGTCGGCGTAGCCTTTGGCCAGCAAGGCCTCCCGTAGTTCTTTGGCCGACAGATTCGTATACCGCCGCGTCGACTTCAACTCCGGATCGGCTTGGGTGTGCGGCTCGACGATGCCGCGAATGTCGGCAGCCAACTGGGGATGTTTCATTTCCCAGCGCGGGCGTGCTCGAGCAGCGAAGTTCTCCAAGCAGCGAACGCCCTGCCGGAGTTCGTGCAGCCCTTTCTCGACCGTTTCCCGTCCCCAGCCAAAGCGTTCTTCGGCTTGCCGCGCATTGCCCTGACAGAGGGCCAAGGTGGCCTCGGCGAGGAAGAACTGCCGTTGATGCCCCTTCAATCGCTTGGCCGCCACACGCACCACGGCGTTATAGGAATCGTCCATGCCATCCATGGCCGTAAGCCTCCTGCACAACGAAACGCGGAGGGAAACAACCCTCCATCATGGCGCTTGGCCGCGTGGGCAGGAAGGCCAGTTTTGGTAAGCTATCATCTGCCGGTCGCCTTCGCGGACGTTAACACCCGCCAGATCTTCGGTGCCAACAGCCACAACTTCATCGGCGGCAACCCCAACCTCGGCCCGCTCCAGGACAACGGCAGCCCGACGCTCACCCGGGCGCCCCTGGTCGGCAGCCCGGTCATCGACGCTGGCAATGACAGCGCCCCCGGTGAACCGACCTCCGACCAGCGCGGTCTGCCCCGCAAGTTCAGCACCCACGTAGACATTGGCGCCGTCGAATTGCCCGTTGGCCTGGTTCGAATAACCGGCAGCGCTCCCAGCACGATTCCGGAGAAATCAGGCGTCACGTTCACCGTGACCCTGACGGTTGGCGACGACATCCGCTACGTGGCCGTCACCGACGACTTCTCCGGCTTGAGCTATGGGGTGCGCGGCTCGGGTTACACGTTGCCGTCCGGCTGGACCGCCACGCAGCAGGACGGCGATCTCACCTTTCATTCGCCAGGCTTCGGGACCGGGACCGGCCTGGTCACGCCGGGCATCTACACCTTTGCCGTTTATGTGCCCAGCGATCAAGTGCCGGGCAGCGTCCTGACCGACCAGGTGACTGTCCTACAACCTCGCGACGGGGGGCCAGCTCGCGCAACAGGTCACTCCCGACCTCAGTGTCACGGTCAGCTATCCGCAGCCGCTCATCACGTCCGTCCGTCCGTCCGTCGCCGACCAGCGAGGGCAGTGGCTTCACGCTGACCGTCAAGGGCAGCGGTTTTGGCCTGGGCTCCAAGGTACACTGGAACGGCACCGAGTTGAACACGTCGTTCATAAGCGGCGGCGAACTCCGTGCCACCGTGCCAGCGTCGTTGGCCGAGAGCGGCACGGCTGCGATCAAGGTGGTCAGCCCGACGCCGGGCGGCGGCGACTCAAACTCCCTCAAAGTCGTCGTGAACAATGTGGCACCAACCGGCACGTTCGCGGACCGTTTCATCAGCAGTCCCCGCTCGCTATTAATCGGGCTGACCGACTTCGCGGATCCCTCGTCGGTCGATTTCGCCTCGCTCCGTTACTCCTACGCCCTCAGCCAGGCCGACCTGGCGACACGGTCGAGCAATTTGCCATCGGCTGTGGTCCCCAGAGAAGGCGATGCTCCTGCCGAGCCGCGCAGGCCCATATGTTCAGCCCCCGAGGCAAACGACTGTACCGTCCTCGCAGCTCACGAACAGCCGACCCCCGGCCGCCGCCAAGCCGCATTCGGCCACCCGGGCCGGCAAGACGTACTCGGCCAGCAGCTTGCCGCTGTTGGCGTCCAACACCTGGACGAACCCCGCCGAGCCGTCGCGTTTGCCCCCGCCCAGATAGAGTCGGTCGCCGGCGCGGAGCAACGCGCCGTAACTCTCCTTCATCCCCAGCGCCTTGCACGAGGCGACCCACGCCGGGTTTTTGGGGTCGTCCTTGAACGCCTTCACGACGGGCACCATGTCGGCCCGCACCGGATGCCGGTCGGACTCGCGCGGGTCGGCCAACGCAAAAGTCATCCCGTCAGCGACGCAGACGCGATGGGCCTGGATCACGTCGGAGACCATGCCGCCCTTCCAGCCGTGGGTCGAGCCGCCGCGGAAGTCGTGGGGAAAGCGCACGAAGGCCCCGTTGCGGTCGAAGGACACCACCGGCCGGCGGTCGGCCGGGATCTCCGGTTTCTTGCCACCCTTGACCAGTTCACCGCCGGGCGTGAAGCCCGCGTCGAGTCCCAGCCAGGCAACGGTTCCCCGGGCGTCGGCGGCGAGGATATCGTTGAGCGCCGGCCGGTCGCTGGCTTGCGAACCCTGGTAGGCCGTCTTGTAGACGACCGCGCCGGTCAGCGGTTCGAGGACCCAGACGTGAAGGCCACCGAGGTCGGAGTGAAAGCCGGCCGTCACGATTAACTTCCCGTCGAGGACCATTACGCTGCCGTGGACCGGGAACGCCGACGAAAGTTGTCCGTGCAGCACCGCCTTGCGCTCCACGGGCGCGGCCAGGAAGCGCCAGACCAGGTCGCCGTCCGACAGCCGCAGGGCGTAGACGTGGCCGTCGTGCGAACCGAACAGGGCCAGCCCCTGGTGAATGGTGGGCGGACTGTCGATCAGGCCGCCCGCGGTGAACGACCAGCGTTCCTTGCCGGTGGCCGGGTCCAGGGCGGCGACCTGGTGCCGCTCGGGCCGGGCAACGAGCACCGTCCCGCCGACCGCCACCGGGGCCGAGATGGCTCCCAGGTAGTTTTCACTCAGCCGGCGGTCGGCGGCGACCGGGCCACTCGGCACGTCCGCCGCCTTCACCTGCCAGCGTTCCTGGAGTTTCTCCGGCAGGTTCTTCGGGGCCGCACTGGACCGTTGCGGGTCGTGCAAAAACATCGGCCAGTCGTCCGCACCGGCAGCGGCCTTCTCGACCTTGCCATAAGCCGGGCCCTTGACGAGTCGCCGCGCGTCCGGAACGTGGTCCGGCAGCGGCGCGCAGCTCAGACCAAGGTAGCCGCGGCTGTAGGTGATGCAGTCGCAGCCGGTCGGCAGGGCGAATACCATGCCATAGGCGGGAAAGACGCCGGTCCCACAGGCGGAGCGCGCCGCCCAGGTGGTGGTGACCAGGTCACCGTCGAGGCTCCAGTAGCACAGGCCGTTGGCCATCAGCCAGTTGACGGTGCAGCGCGAGCCGGAACACTCACCGAAGCCGTTGAAGGCGTAGCGCGGCCGCTTGCGGAAGGGGAATTTCTCCTTCCCGGTCTTCGCGTCCCAGGCGGCGACGCCCCGCCCGCCCAGGTAGTACGCCACGCCGTTGAGGAGCACCACGCGGCTGGATTCGACGGTGTTGGTGTACTCCTTCTCGGGGATCGTGTGCCGCCAGAGTTCCTTGCCCGTCGTGGCGTCCAGCGCAGCGACGAAGGCGTCGGGCAGACGACTCTGGTAACAGCCGGCGTGCAGGAGCACGATGCCATCGGCCCCGACGGGCGGCGACAGCGACACGCGCGTGATGCCGTCGGCAATCGCCGGCTTGTGCGGTGGGAGAATATCCGGAGTGCGCCAGAGTGGCTTGCCGTCGGCGAGGTTGAACGCGGCCACGGCCCGCGCGTGCGGTGTGTTGTCGATGCGGGCGCGCTTGGCCGGGTTGTCCGTCTCCACCACGATCACACGGTTGCCCAGGATGATCGGCGCGAACCAGTAGCCTGCGAGCTTCTTCTCCCAGCGACGCTGGCCAGTCTTCGCGTCGAGCCAGACCAGTTCGGAGCCGATTGCCTGCAAGATGCCGTCGCCATGTGCCAAGAACTGGGCGATGCCGGGCTTGGTGGCCATGCCCGGCGTGTCGGGGTTGAACAGTCCTTTGTCGTAACGGACGACCTCCTTGCCGGACGACAGGTCAAACGCCACCAGCGGCCCGGCCTCGTCGGTGTTGGCCTTGTTCGCCGGGCCAGGCCGCACATGGGCCAGCACCCGGCCGTCGCGGAGGACCAGGTCGGCCGTCTGCGAGAAGTCGTGGTCGGCGCGCCAGCGGGGCAACCCGTTGGCCGCCGAGCGCGCGACCAGCGCGCCGTCCACGGTGTCGATGAACACGAACGCCCCGCCGCCGATGCGCGGCGCCTTGCCGCCGACGGCACCGTCGGTGAACATCGGCCCGGCGGCCCACTGCACCGCCGTCGGCGGGCCGCTCAGCGCGTCCCGGCTCAGCGGGTTGCCGTCCGGCGCGTGCCACTTGTGCGTCCACTCGTCCAGCCGGGGGTCGGGCTTCGGCCTCCAGAGCGTGCCGTCGGCCAGGACCGCCACCCCGTCGACGGCCAGCACCCGCTGCCGTTCGGCCTCCGGGACGGCCTGATTCGGGCCGATCACCAGGAGGTCGATGAACCTATCGGGATAGGGGAGGATAGCGCCGCGCTCTTCCACGACCAGTCGGCCCAGCAGTTCCGCCGCTGCTTTTCGCCGCGCCGGGACGCGCTGCGCCGCGACGAGCTGGTGCACCAGGAACGAACTATCGCGCGCCAGTGCATCTGCCGCGGCGTCCGCATCGCCGACCACGCAGGCCAGGCCGCGGGTGATCCCACTGGCAGCTCGAACGTCCGCCGGCTCGGCAGTGGACACCACGCCCGGCGCGGCCAGAAGGGCGAGGAAGGCGTAATGGCAAGGATTCATGAATTCGCCCCGGGATCAGTGACACACACGCGGGCGACACGCGGGGAACTACACACTCCCACGCGGTTACGGCCCCGGTACCGGGAGCCGGACCTGGTGCAGGCGGTACTCACCCGCGCCCGTGATGAACAGCGTCCGTTTATCCGGGCCGCCGAAGGCCAGGCTCGAAATGTTGCGCGGCACCCCCAGGATCATCGCCCGGACCTGCTTGCCGTCCGGGCTGATCACCGCCACCGCCTCGCCCGAGGTGTGCGACTCCGACCCGGCGACGTAAAAATTGCCCTGCGCGTCGATCGCCAGCCCCTGGAGCCGGCCCAGCCAGCCGAGCAGCGACGCTCCGCCGTCTTTCGCGGGCGGCAGTTTGTCGATCTTCGGCTGGAGGTCCTGCACCTTGAAGAATTCCTCGCCCTTGCCGAGCTTGCCCTCGCAATCGACCGGGATACGCCAGACCGCGCGCCGGCCGGGATCGGGCAGCTTCGAGGTGACGAAGAGCGTGTCCTGCTTGGGCGACAGGGCAATGCCATAGGTGTGCCCGATGCGTGCCTCGTGGACGACCGGCTTGCCTCTCGGTGTCAGGCTGCGCGTGCTGCCGTCGGGAAAGCCGGACCAGTAGATGGTCCCGCCCTTGTGGACGGTGACGAAGTGCGGGGTAGCCACGCCTTCGGCCGCCAACTCTTCCAGCGAGCCGTCGGGCTTGATGCGCAGCACGTGGTTGATGACGTCCTTCTCGGTAACGATCAGGTTCCCCGCCGGGTCCACGGCGACCCCCACGGGATTTTGCAGCTCCTTGAAGGTTTCAAAGCGATCCGGCGGCGTGAAGGCGAGCAAGCGCTTGTTGCCGCGGTCGGCGATGATGAGCCGGTCCTTCCACCACGCCATGCCGGAGGCCGTCAGCCTGGGACTGGCGGCAACGGCCTCCGCCTGGTACACGCCCGTCGGTTGTTCTGCATCGCCGCTGGCGAGCAAGAGGCCAATGCCGAGAAGCCCGCAACCGACAGCGAGGGTTGTTCTGCTCATGAGCCACCCCGTTACCGGGCGATGATCTCCACGCCGCTCAGCAAGGTCGCTCCTGCCGTCGGCGCGAGCCGGATGTCGAGCGGCCCCTCGACCTCCACGTCCTTGAACTCGCGCATCGCCGGCTTGAAGGGTCCGCCCGCTTCCTTGAGCACATCCAGATCGTTCAGGACCGGCTTGCCCTCCAAACTGACCGAAAAGACCCGCGCGCCGGGCTTGAGGGACTGCGGCTCCACGAAGTAGAGCCGCACGTCGTAGCGCCGCTTCGCCGCCGCTGTCGGGGCGTTCTTGCCGGCGGCCAGCGTCGTCGGCACGGTGATGTCGGTCGCGCCCAGCACGCCGCCGGCACCGACCCAGTGGCCCGTCTGCGACGGGTGCAACTCGAACCAATCGACGGTTGGCCCCTTGACGATCACGCCAGGGGTCTTGGCACCGACCGCCAGCCAGAAGGTGCCGTCGTCGGCTTTGCGGTCGCCCGGTGCGCCGAAGTTGAAGCCGGCGCGGCGCAGCGGTGCGGGGGCCACCGCCGGGCCTGGCGACGCCGCGGTCGCGGTCGCCCACAGCGGGTTGTCGGCCACGTGGACCAGCGCGAGCGCCGTCATCCGGTTGCGCTTGTGGTGCGTGCCGAAGTTCGGGATGTTCAGCACCCCGCCGGCCGGCAAGAGCGTCGGCGTGCAGCCGGCGTCCATGCCTTTGAGCGGCATGGTGCCGCTGCCGCCGGCCAGGTCGTAGAAAGCGCAGCGCCAGGTGACCATGCTGTCGCAGGCGATCAGGTGGTTGCAGCCGGCCTTCTTGAACGACCAGGTTTCGGGCTCGCCCGTCAACGGCGAGGTCCGCTCGGCCCGCTTGCCGGTCTTGAGGTCGTAGGTGACGCCGTCGCGGTCGATGAGGAGGTCATCCAGGAGGACGTGCGGGTCGAAGTACGGCGCCTCGGCCACTTCCCAGACGACTTTCCCGTCCGCGCCTTGCAGGCCGCGCATCTTGCCCGTCGTGGCGCGGAAGCTTTTCGCGCCTTTGGCGCTGGCCCATGCGCCGTCCTTCCACTCGACCAGGTTGCGGCACGGCACGACCAGCAGGTCGCGCTTTTCCGAGTAGACAATGTTCTTGACCAGGACATCGAGCGGGCGGCTCCAGACCGGCTGGCCCGATTGCAGGTCGAGGGCATACAGCGTCGGCGGCGTGTCCGGGAACTTGCGGCCGGCTTCCTTGAGCTTGGCGTAGGCGGTTTCGAGGAGGAGATCGACGCAGTAGGCCTTATCGCCGCCGATGGCGACGCCACCGCGGTTGAGAAAGCCCCAGGCGGCCTTGCGGCTCCAGACCAGCTTGCCCGTCTCGCGGTCCACGGCCAGCAGGTAGGCCATTGGCATGCGGTCGCCAGCCCACTCGCCGCCCTGCCCGTCGTGCCCGGCCTGCGCGTCGGCGAGGTCTTGCGGCCGGAACGCCGTCGCCACCAGTAGCTTGCCCGTGACGCGGACGTTGCCCCAACAGAGGTCCTTCTCGTCCAGCGGCACTTTCCACTCCGCGAGGCGCTTGCCGTCGGCGGGGTGGAAGCGGATCAGAGTCGGCCCGGCGGCGACATAGATGCCATCGGCGACCGAAACGAAGTCAAAGCCGCTGGCCCGGCAGTGCTGCGTCGGCGGCACCTCGGCCTGGAGCGCCTCGGGCGCTTTCCAGGGCTGGGGGTATTTCTTGGAGTGAATGCCCAGCCCGCCGCCTGCGCCGCCGAAGGTGAACATCTTCGGCAGTGGCGCTTCCCAGAAGCGGCGGCCGGTGTAGATGTCGAACGCGGCGAGCAGGCCGGGGCCCTGGAGGATCATGCGGCCATCGATCACCTCCGCCCCGGCCGGTTGCGGGTTGATGCCGTCGCCCGACTGGTGGTCCACATTGCCGTCGAAGTAATACTTGCCCGCCGCGGCCGGGCCGCCGTACCAGAGCAGACCCAGCGGCGCTTTGACCAGGGTGTCCCGGGAAGTCAGCGTATTGGCCGGGTCGCCGAATTCGTGCGTCCAGGTGCCCGCGCCGGCGAGCGGGCCGTCGCGGCGCGACACGGTCAGTTTGCCGTCCCCGCGCTCGACCAGCGTGCCGCCGTGCGGCCGCAGCGCTGCCCGCACGGCCTCGGCCACCGGCCCCTCGCGCTCTGAGACGATCAGGCTGGCGAAGTACGGCGGCAGGCCGCACTTCGCCGGGTCGCCCGCCAGGACGCTCAGGCGATGGTCGTCGAACAGGCCGCGCGCGTCGAGTCGACGGCGAATCTGCTCGACCCGGGCGGTATCGGCGTCGGCCGCGATCACGTGCAGTTTCGACTGGCGCAGCAACCCCTCGACCAGCGCCCCGTCATTCAGTCCGGCCACCAGGCAATAGCCCTCCGTGACCTGGGCAGCCACCAGGACAGCCTCGGCCGCTTTCGTATCCACCTTCGCGGAATCGGTCGGTTTGCCGTATTGCTTGAGCGGACCGCCCTTGTCGGCGACGCATTGAATCTTGCCGTCCGGCGTCGTCGTGAGTTGCCGGCCGCCGGGCAACTCGGGCGGCGCGGCCTTCTCGGCCGGGGGCGCCTTGTCGGCGACCGCCGCGCCGGTGCGGATGTCGTACGCGCCGCTGCCGCCGTGGCCGTCCACGAACAGCTTGCCGTCGAGCACGCGCGGCGCGCCGGTCGGCCGGTACTGGGCCGTGCCGTTGGTCCAGCGCACAGCGCCGGTCCGCGCGTCGAGCGCATGCACGAAGACGCCGTCCAGCGGCCAGTAGCCAGCGACGTAGTAAATCGTCCCGTCGGCCAGCACCGGCCGGACGCCGGCGGGCCAGGCCGAGATCAACCGCTCGTGGCCGAGCACCTTCCGGGCCGACGGCCCGCCGCGAAACTTCCATTGCAGCTTACCGGCATGGTCCAGGCAGTAAAGATGGCCATCGTCGGAGGCCAGATAGATGCGCTCGGCATCGGCGCGCGGTGCAGCGCGTACCGGGCCTTCCGTGTAGAACCGCCACCTTTCGGCGCCGGTTTCCAGGTCCAACGCCAGCAGTACACCGTTGTGCTCGCAGCCGACCAGGACCAGCTTGCCCTGGACTACGGGAGTATACACACCGTCCAGCGGCATCCGCGGTGTCGTCTCCCAGGCCGACCGGCGCGCCGGCAGCTCCCAGACCCACTGCGGCGTGACTTCCGCCGAGGGAGCGAGGCCGTGACCGAGCAGCACAAGGGGCAGCAGCACGACGGAGCGCCGTAGCAGAGACATGGTGCAAACTCCAAAGCGCAGGGAACGCCGATTCGACATCGTTGAGCTCGCTCAGCGTTTGTTAGTGCCGGGTTGCCGCAGGTCGTAGCAGTAAATGCCGTCCATGCCACGGACGAACAGCCGGCCGTCCACCACGGGGAAGCCCAGCGGGAAGTAGGCGTAGGCGGTCGTGTGGTTGTTCGGCGGCGTCCAGTGGCTCAGGAGCTTGAGCGACGGGCCTGCATCGAGCCAGTGGAAGCCCTGCCGGCCGTGTTGCCCTTCCGGGGCCAGAAGCAGCCGGTTGCCGACAACCGCCAGCCACTGGTTGCTGCCGGGGCCCTGGCCCGTGGCGAAGCCGGTCTGCTTGCCAAGCAGCTTGCCGGTGGCCAGGTCCAGACAGCGAATTTCGTCCTTGCCGGCCAGGTAGGCACGACCCGACGCCAGGGAGACGGTAAGGTTCTCATCGATGGTCAGGGGCTCATCTTCCCAGAGTTTTTTGGCCTCCGTGTCCGACAGCCGCCAGCCCTGGAACCTGCCGTCCTTGGCACCCTTGTCGATGACGTGCCCGACCAGGATGTCGCCTTCGAGCAGCGCGGCCGAGCCGTGCGCCGCTTGCAGTTCGGCCTCGGCGGTCCAGAGTTGCTTGCCAGTGGCGGCATCGAGACAGGTGAGCGCCTTGCCGCTCAAAGCGAGAACCCGCTCCACGCCCGGCTTGCCCCAGACGAGGGCATACGAGCCGGCAGCGCCCTTCCAGACGATGTCGCCCGTATCGGGTTGGACAGCCCGTAGCCCACCTCCTTGCAAGAGGGCCAGTTTGCCGGCCGGAAGCGCCCCGCGCGGGGCGCTGTCGCCCTGGACGACCTGCTTGCCGGGCAGCGTCCAGCGCACCTCGCCCGTGGCCGCGTTCAAGGCGACGACGTTGTGGCCGTAGTCGGCGGCGATGACGGTATTGCCGATGATGCATGCCGTGGGATTGATGCCGCGCCACTTGTGCGTCTGAAAGTTGCCGGACAGCCGGGGGATCGTGGTCCGCCAGAGCGTGCCGCCTGTTTGCGCGTCGAGGCAAGTGACGATGGTGTCCGAGAACGGGCGGAGGAAATCGGTCAGGCCGGCGCGCTCAGCCGGCAGGATGTCCGGGAAAGACTTCCCGGCTTGCTCCAACAGCGCCGCGAGCTTGGCCGGGTCCGGGTCGCCGCTGGGCACATAATGGAAGAGATAGATGCGGCCGTTGGCAAAGACCGGCGTGCCAGTCCCGCCGTTCACGGTGCCTAGGGCGGCACGATGGGCATAGCGGCTGTCAGCACCGCTGCCCCAGCCGGACAGTACCGGTTGCTCCGCCCGCCACACCGGGCGAATCCGCGCCAGATCGTCCAGCAATGGCGTTTTGGTATCGGTGGCCCGATTGCCGCCGTGAGGGCCGTGATAGCCCGGCCAGTCCGCGCCGGCGGCGAACGACTGCGCCGCACGGATCGCCGCTTCATCGGTCAGCGTGCCGCTCAGGGCCCCGGTAGACTTGGCTCCGCCTGATACCTCGGCATTCCAGCTGCCCGCGAGGTCCGTGCCCGTCCTCCGGGCGTCCACGGTCAGTGTGACCTGCGCCAGCCGCGCCATCGGCGCCCAAATGCTCACCTGCCGCAGCACGATC
>JAEUIF010000419.1 GCA_016795185.1 Planctomycetia bacterium
TCGGCAAGTCATCGAACTTGACACCAGATGAAAGGTGGATGTCCTCCACTGGCACATCTTCGAGCGGAACAATATCCGGTTTGACCATTGGCATTGTCCGAGCCGGGTTCGCAACAGCTGCTTTTCGACGGCGTTCTGCGGTTCTGGTGGTCACTGGTAGTTTCTCCTCCGTGATCAGAACAGGAATCGTTTCACTGTGAATCGATTTCGAAGATCACCACCACAGCCTACAAAGTTGCTGAGGATTGCGCCAAGTGGTCTTTGGGTTTTCGGGGCGACTGAATCTTTAGTTACTAAAGGGCGTTTTTTGACTTGTCGGAGGCGTAAATTGCAATGCATGCAAGAACACATAAGGCGGACACATAAGACGGACACATAAACTGAACACATAAGCCAAAGGTCATTCGTCTTGGAGCCACCGAAACCTGCTACAGCACACACATGATGAGAACTTCTTGCCGTGGTTCTTGCCGTAGTTCTTGACTTCAAACACTTGAAGCGGCGCACCACATTTACAAAAGCCTTCATCCAGCCAGAAGAACGACTTGCATTCGTCGCAGTAGATGTACGGACGCCCGCGATTCTCCGCTTTGCTTCTGGCGATGCACCTGAACACCGGATGTGTGCATTTCGGGCAAGCACAGTTGGCTTGCCGAGAGATCAGACCTGTTTCCTCCGCAGTTCTGCGAAGTTCCATCAACCATTGATGCCGTTTTCCGTCATATTGAATCTCCTTGGAGTGAAATGTGGGCGCTAAGGTATATATAGTGATATGAGTGAAAAATCGAATAAAAGTGAGAGATGTGAAAAATTGGCAGGCGGTGGGGCAAGACAGTTGCTTGGGATCAGCTACTCCGCTTTGTACACGTGGGTCGGCAAGGGTTACTTGATCCCGTATGTACAACCTTCAGGACGGTATCTGTTTGCCTTGGACGACGTGCTGAGAATTCTTGAGATGACCAAGAATGATTACAAGCAGCGGCGCAGGCAGAACTAGCATGCGCCCCGCGTTCTACTGATCACGCGGTAAGCCGGCGTCATTCTTTGAACATGGGGGCGAGTTCCTGACGCAAGTGAGTCAACGCCTCGAAAAGTTTGGCCCACGGGCGGTTTGCGTAGATATCTGCAAGCGTGTCAGTTTTTGAAACCGTTCCGTGGCACTCGTACATACCGGCGATTTCCGCGCCGTAATGCTTGCGGATGATGGTGGCGGCGGTCTTCTTAAGATGTTTGAAAGAGAGCCGACGGTCTTGAGGCAAGCCAGACTTGAGCAGGGTTTCGTTCCAGAGATTTGCGATGCGGTTCGGTTTGTTGCCACCCTTGGTTTTCGCGTTGTAGGGGCGCCCCATTTCGGTCACGAAAATCAAGTCACGCTCGCCGATCTGGCCAGCGCGTACCAGCGCCCACCTCACGGCGGCGGTCGTTTCGGGCCACAATTCCCATTCGGAGTACACGTCGGTTTTGCCGCGTAGCCGGCGAATCCAGCTGCTCTTTAGCAGGTGGGTGCCGATCATTTCGGCGTCGGGATGGACCGCATCCAAGAACAACTCGGCGCGCGTCAGCGTGGCCAACTCCGCCAACTTGAATCCACAGTTTAGTGCCAACAGCATAAAGGCACGCACCAGCGGTATGCTGTGTCGATAGAGCAGTTTCAATTCCGCCACCTTGAAAGTGTCGATCAAAAGTGCCTTGGCCTTCTTCTCCCGGTCTTCGGGACGGTTGGTGATCTTGACACGCATGTCCTCCCACCCGTCAGGCTTCCTCCACGAGTATTTTTCCGAGCGGTGCAGCCACCGCCAGAACTCGCGCAATCGCTTGATATGGTACTGCGCACTGTGGCGGCTGATCGGGCGTTGTTTCCCTTTGACGGTCGGGCGTTTCGCCCAGTATTCGAGCATCTGCCACATGGCGGCTTCGCCCATATCGGACAGAGGAAAATCCGGGTGGCGTTCCTTCAGCCGGTCGACGGCGGTCATGCAATTGCGAAAATGTCCGGAATGATCCGGGTGTTCCACCAAGTGCAATCGGAAGTCGTTCAGGGCGTCGTGGAGCGTTCCTGAGACAAGAGAAACGAGCGGTGCGGGCTTCGGCAGTGCCTCCAGGACGAGTGCCGCCAGTTCGTCGTTGGCTTTCTGTCCACGCTCGAAACGCTCGGCGTTGGCTGGGACGACCCGAATGATGTCGCCGTATTGGTTGTTCAGGTCGGTCATTGTTGCCGCGAAGACGTTGTCCTCGGCGGTGGGGTGGCTGAAAGTGACTTCCATTTCCCCCTTGGCGATGGCCTTGGCCAGCAGTAAGGTTGCGTGACCCCAGGTTCTTCCTTGGGATTCAAGCCTGCTCCACAACAAGGACAGCCGGGCAGCTGCAAGCCGGGCCTTGTTTTCGTCGGCACCCAGGCGGAACTTGGCCTGCTTTCCGTCAGAGGTGCGACCCAGGTAGCGCACGTAGCCACGGTCGTCCCGCGACAGCTCGTCCTTGCGATAAAGCATGATGCGGCTCCAAGTTGCGGTCCAAATCCCCGGTTTCAACCTGGAGTTTGCGTAGCACAAAAACAGACCAAAAACAGACCAGGAAACACTAGGATTTCGGCGACATGCGAAGTGTGGAAGGAGCGGAGTTTTCGCAAGTGTATAAAAGAAAACACCTTGCGACGCATCGCAAGGTGTCGTGGAGTGGAGCCGAGGGGGATCGAACCCCTAACCTCAGCATTGCGAACGCTGCGCTCTCCCAGTTGAGCTACGGCCCCCACGGTCGGAAAGGTTGGTATTATAGGGAGGCCGTCGGGAAAGCAGCAAGGTGAAATAATGCGCCCTGGAGGCCGTGCGTTCAATCGTCCAGGTGCGGTAGGAACTGCTTGAGTTCCTCCTCGACCTCATGGGCCTTGGCCTTGACCGGCTCGCCGTCGGCCACGCCCCGCATGAAGTCGTCGCTGGACATCTTGGCCCAGGTCGAACGGAACGCGGCCCATTCGGCGACCTTGCCCATCGCCGCCGCGATGCCCCGCACCAGCTGGTGCACTTCCTTGGCGTACACATCCGCGCTGCCGGTGGATTTGACCTTGGCCAGCCCGACGATCAGCTTCTTGACCTGCGGCGGCACCAGCTTCTTGATCTGTTCGAGCCGCGGATCGACCTTGGGCACGCCGGCCAGCACTTCCTCGGCTTCCGCTTCGAGTTGCTTGAACTCCTGCGCGTACTTGGTCTGCTTGCCCTGGGCTTCCTTGATCGCGGCCTGGATCAGCTTCAGCTCGGCCTGCGCCGCGGGCAGGTCTTTCTGCTCGGTGAAGAAGGACCGCCAGCCTTCCTTCTTCTTGATCTTTTTGTCCAGGTCGGCGGCGGCCTTGACCGCGCCGGCCAGCGTGCGGGCGAACAGCGTCTCAAGCGAGTTGCGGGTGAACGTGCGTTCCGTAACGACCGCGGCGTTGTCGCCGCTCCAGGACTTCGGGTCGGGGTTCTTCTTGATCTTCTGCGCCAGCCGGGCGACGGCCGCCGCGAACGACTTGAGCTGATGGGCCGGCCCGTCCTGATTGTCCTTCAGGTTCTTGCGGGCGTCCTGGCAGGCTTTCATCAATTTCTGCGATTCCACACCCATGATGACACCTCGGTTTTCGTCTCTTTGCTCTTGTTTCGTCTGGCTGTGAATACGACACCTGAAACGAGAACGTTCGGAGGTTTCCAGAAAACCGCCTGTGGGCCAGGGTCTGTCCGACGCAACCTTCGTGGGAGTCCAGGCACCACGTCCGGCTGGCCCGGTGGTTGCCGGACCCTGGACCCTGTCCGCCAACTCCTCCCTCTGGCGGACAGGGTGTTTTCATTGGGGTCTTGTACCCTGTCCGCCAAAATAGCGCGCGGCAGCGAATGGGACTTGACCCATCGTGGGACCGTTTGGCACCTTGGAGGTCCACCAGCGCTCTCGACCTACCGTCCTCGCCCGTTCGCCGGACAGACCCTGGAGCAGTGCGCGACTGGCTGTAGCGGTTCGCTGTACGGACCATGCCGTCCGGTGTTGCCCCGTCCGCGAAGCGCTCTAGCGGCGCTGCAACCGAATCAAAGCCGACCGCGCTTCCTCGGTCAGTCGCGCTGCCGGGGAGCCGTTCGCCAGCGACTCCAACTGCTTGCGGGCCAGAGGCGTATTGGCCCGTTCGAGTGTCTGAACGACCCGTATGTGACGAACCGTCTCGGGAGACCAGGCAGCCAGTTCCGGGCGCTCGAGCAGGGATTCGATGCGCCGCTGGACTTCGAGCGACGGTCCCGTGCGAAGCGCGGCATACAGGACTGGCAGCGCGTCGGCGCCGCGCCGCACCAGCTCCTCCACCGCTTTTTCCCGGTCGGCGAACTGTGGGGCGTCGAGCTGAGCGACCAACCGGCGCAGCGGTTGTAGGTCCTGCTCGGCGATGGGACGGACCCTGTCCCGCAACAGGGCCAGGCCGTCGTCGCCGGCTGCGGCCAGCGCTTGGCTGGCCCGATAAGCGGCAGCCGCATCCGAGCCGCCGAGCTGCTGCCAGCAACGCTCCAGGCTCGCCGGTGCATCCCGACCGCGCAGCAGCGCGTGCCAATCCCAGATGATGATGTTGCCGTCAGTGCCGCCAGAAGCCAGCACCCGGCCGTCCGGCGAGAACGCCAGCGAAGCGACCCGGCCGCGGTGTCCTTCGGGCAGCGCCGGCAACTCCGCGCCGGTAGCCATCTCCCGGAAGCGGATGGCCGCTCCGCCGATCGCCAGCGTCCGCCCGTCGGGCGAAATCGCGAAGCGCTCGAACCAGCCTTCGGTCTCGCCAATCTGCCGGCCCGTGTGCAGCTCACGCAGCGAGTAGCGGGTGTTCTTGGGACAGACCGACACATGCGCCAGCAGCCGGCCATCGGGGGCCGTCAGGCAGCGCCCGGTGCGGAACTCCCAATCGGGCCGGGCGGGGCGATGCTCGCGCAGCAGGCGACCGTCCGCCGCGTTCCAGAGCCGGAGTGTCGAATCGTTGCCCAGGGCGGCCAGCGTTCCGTTATCGCCCGCGAAGGCGAACGACTCATCCCGCGACCCCGCGTCGAGCCGACCGCGCTCCTTGCCGGCGACGACATCCCACAGACGGACGGTGTTTTTCTCCTGCCAGGCCAGCAGCCGGCCATCGGGCGAAAACGCGAGCAACGTGCGTTCGGCCTGTCCGGCGGGCATCTGGCCCAGTGGCCGCCCCGTCCCCGTGGCCGTCCCATAGAGTCGGACTTGACCGTCGGCGCCTCGTGCGGCCACCGTGCGGCCGTCCGGCGAAAACAGCAACTGCCCACCGGGCCAGGGCTGGTCCGCCAGCTGCCAGACGTTCCGGCCACGGTCCAGGTCCCAGAAGTGGACCGTGCGATCTTCTCGGCGGACAGCCAGGAACGAGCCATCCGGGCTGAAGGCCACGCAGTGGGGCGGCAAGCGCTGGGTGAACAGATCGTCGAGCGGTGCGTCGGGTGGGACCTGGTTCCAGAAACGCAGCGTGGCGAGGGTGCCGACCTCGAACCGAAAGCGCCGCCGACCTGTGGCCGTGTCCCAGCCGCGCACGGTCAGACGTGGATCGAGGACGACCAGGCAGCGGCCGTCGGCGGAGAAGGCGAAATCCCAGGCGCGCAACGTGTCGTCGCCATCGAAGAGCGAACAGGGCCGGCCGGTGGCCGTGTCCCAGAGCCGCAGGTAGCCCTCGGCGTCGAGGGAAGCCAGCGTCTGGCCGCCGGGCGCGTACACCAGACGTTCGACCTGCGCCCGGTGGCTGGGAAAGTGGTGCCGCCGCTCGCCGGTGGCGGGATCCCAAAAATCGAGGCCGCTGCCCGCGATCACCGTGTTGCCGTCGCGCGCGTAGCGCAACCGGAAGCCGTCGGCCTGGCGGCCTTCCCAGCGACGGCCCGCGCTGCCGGTGCGCAGGTTCCACTCTTGCAGCGTGTCGTCCGCCGCGCAGTACAGCAGGGATCGGCCATCGGCGGAGAAGGCGAGCGGCGAGAGCGGGCTGCGCCGCAGCTGCGGGCCGGATCGCTCCCGGCCATCGACGGTGTCCCAGAGGCGGACAGCGCCCGCATAGTCGCTCCAGGCGAGTAGCCGGCCGTCGCGCGTGAAGATCAGTTCGTCCAGCGCCGCGCGATGCCCCGCCGCCCGGAAGCACTCCCTGCCGGTCGCGACCTCATAGACGCGCACCGCAGGCCGATGGTCCGCGCGCGCCGAGTAGTAGGGTGCCTCGCCGCCGGCTTCGGCCACCGCCACCAGGCGCCCATCGTCGCTCGCGACCAGGGTGGCCACGGCGGCCGACTTGCCGGCAAAGCGGCGCACCGTCTCGTCGCGGTCGGTGCGGCGGAGCGACAACTGGCCCTCGCCGTCGACCGCGACCACCTGGCCGCCGTCGGGCCAGAAGACATGCCGCACAACCCCGGACAGCCTGCGCAGCTCCCGGCCCGTCCGTGCGTCCCAGAGCAGCAACTCATCGGTACCCGCTTCGCCTAGCCCGATCAGTTTCCCCTTGCTCCTGCCGCCGGCCAGCAGCTTACCGTCGGGCGAAAAGCCCACGCCGCCGTATCCGTGGTGGTCGCCCTTCAATTCGTAAGTGACTTTGCCGCTGGCCGCATCTCCCACGAAGATGGAGTGCTCAGACCAGGGCGGCGCGGAAATCATGTAGAGGTTGTCGGTGTGGGCGAGGAACTGCTTGCCGTCCGGGCTGAAGGCCACCCGGATGGGGTAGATGCCGCGTTCGAGCTTGACGGATCGGATTTCCTTACCGCTCGCGACGTCCCACCAGCGGAGCACGCCCCATTCCTCCAGGGTCAGCGCGGTCTGGCCGTCGGGCGACAGGTCGCTGCAAAACCGCGCGTGACCGGGGCGCAAGCGCGTCGTGCCCAGACGGACCAGGGCGTAGCTCGGCAGCGGATCGCCGTGCAGATCGACGCCCATCGACGGCGCCTCGGGCGACTGGAACAACAAGCCGCAACAGATGACCGGTAGCCAACGTCCATGTACGGGCAGCATGGTGAGCCTCGCGAGGAGAGTTCGGCCAAGGATCTCTGGGTTACTCTACCCGATTCCATCCCTGTTCGCTGATCCGTCCCGACCCGAGGCTACGTCGGCGTCTCCCCCTTGACCACGTCCACGGCGGTTTGCGCCTGCTCGATGACCTCGTCGGTACTGTTAGGATCGACAGCCCGGCAGCTTTCGGTCAGCTGGTCGGCCAGGCCGCGCAGTTCTTTTTGCCAATCCTCGGGCGTTACGTCCTGCGGACAGACCTGGGCGAACTCGCCGAGCAGTAGGATGAAGCGCAGCAGGTGGCGGAAGATGATGCCTTCCTGCTTCACCAGGTCGCGCGCCTTCACGTAGAGGTTGAAGTTGCCCTCGTAGCGCAGCAGTTCGCCGGCCGCCCAGACGGCCTGGGTGTTGACATCGTCCACGTCGGGATACAGTGCGTCGAAGTAGAGGCGCAGCTTCTCGGCCACGGTGGGCGGACGCACCTCCTCCTTGCGCCAGTCGTCTTCCTCCTCTTCGTCGTCCTCGCTGGGCGGCACGGGGGCGAGCATCAGGCCGCGCTGGATCAGTTCGTTGTCCAGGCGCGTGGTGGCCAGTGGGCCGGGCGGCAGCTGGTCGGGAAATGGCACGCGCACATACTTCAGCAGCGGCCGGGGCATCTCCAGCACGCTTTCCAGCGCCTGGATGCGCTCGTCGCGGTCGGCGATACCCAGCTGGTTGACCAGGAACGAACCGTACAGCGGATGCACGCTGCGGAAGACCAGCAGCTGGTCCAGGGCGGGCAGCGGGTGGGCCAGCTCGGGCGAGTAGCGCGGCACGGGCGGCGGTGGTGCTTGCGGATCGCGGCCTGGGGCTTGCGCCTTGGCAGGTTGCAAGCCCGGCAGGTTGAGCCCTCTGGCGACCTGCTTCGTCTCGGGCGGAGCGTCCGGCACGGCGGGCTTTTCCTCGGGCGGCGGCGGTTCGGGCTCCAGCCGCACGAAGCCGCCTTTCGCCAGCGACAGCAGCATCTGGTCCAGGTGCTTCAGGCCGGCGAGGATGCGCGGCTCGTCCATCAGCCGCTTGCGGATGACGTTGCGAATTTTCGAGATTTCCGGGGAGATTTTCAGCAGATAGGCCAGCAGCCGCCAGGGCAGCGGACCCTTGCTGTAGAGCTTGCCCGGCGGCGCGCCTTGCAGACCCTTGAACTCGAACTCGGTCCAGTATTTCACACCGTCGCGGCGCGAAGGCTTCTTGCGCTTCAGCTCCTTCTTCGCCTTGAGCAAGCCGGGGTCTTTCGTGTCCTCGGGAATCTGGTCGTACTTCAGCTTCCAGCGCAGGATGCGGACATCGTCCTCGTGGGCGAGCACGTAGACGTATCCTCGGTTGTCGAATTGCGGTCGGCCGGCCCGGCCGAAAATCTGGTGCGCGCTGCTGGGGTCGATCAGCTTTTCCTTGCCGAACGGCCCCTTGACCAGCGAGGTCAGCACCACGGAGCGGGCCGGCAGGTTGATGCCAGCGGCGAGGGTTTCGGTGCAGACGCACACGGACAGCAGCTTGCGGTTGAACAGTTCCTCCACGACCCGGCGGTACTTGCCGAGCATGCCGGCATGATGCACCCCCACCCCGCGATGCAGCATCTGCTTGATCTTCGGCCCCACGCCCTGCGCCCATTCGATCTTGTTGACTTCCTTGTGCAGTTCGCCGCGCTGGTCCTCGCCGACCAGCGACAGCCCCTTGAGCATCTCGGCCACGCTCCAGCACTCGTCGCGGTTGAAGCAGAAAAGCAGGGCCGGCGTCTTGCGCGTCTCGGCGTCGCCCTTCGCCATGTCAACTAGATGGTCGCCGAGCAGCTGGTCGGGCACCCAGACGTAGGTCAGGGGCACCTTGCGTTCCTTGCCCTCGACCGGCTCGACTTTCCGGCCGTGGCAGCGGTCCAGCCAGTTGATGAACTCCATCGAATTCCCGACCGTGGCCGAGAGCAGCAGCAAACGGATGTGCGCCGGCAGCATCGACAGCGCCAGCTCCCAGACGATGCCGCGTTCCGGGTCGGCGAAGCTGTGGAACTCGTCCATGACCACGGCCGAGACGTGCGAGAAGTCGAAGGCTTCGGCATGCAGCAGGCGGTTGAGCAGGATTTCGGCGACGACCACCAGAATGCGGGCGTTGGGATTGACGCGGCGGTTGCCGGTGACCAGGCCCACATCGTCCGGCTGGAAGCCCCACTGCACGGCGCGGGCTTGCATCTCGCGGAACTTCTGCTCGGTGAGCGCGATCAGCGGCGTGGTGTAGTACGCCACGGTCCCGTTGTGCAACGCCTCGTAGAGCGCGGCCTCCGCGATGAGGGTCTTGCCGGTGCCGGTCGGCGCGCAGACCAGCACGCCCTGGTCGGCCGTGAACCAGGTGAGCAGGGCTTCCTCCTGCACCGGGTACGGTGTGTACGGCAGCTGGGCCAGGTAGCGGTCGGCGAGTTCGGTGCGCGAGAATGCTGGTGCGGTCATGCGGGCATTATAGGTAGTGAGGCTGACCTCGGAGTGGTTGCGGGGCCAAGGGGAGTACGTCGGGCTTTCCAGACCGACCGGCAGCATCGGAGCCAAACGACGCCGTGGAGCGACTCGCACGCCCTCGGAGTACCGAGGGACGTGCCACCCGAAATCCAGCCCGTGCCCTGGCATTCTTGCAGGCGAGCGGCGGGCGGGAGGCCCCGGGTTATACCCCCCGCGCCGCCCGCCCAGAACAGCGGGCGCCCCCCCCCCCCGCGCCCCCGTGGGCGTACCCAAAAGCCACCCGCGGCG
>JAEUIF010000421.1 GCA_016795185.1 Planctomycetia bacterium
AACCTTGGGGTTTTCGCGCGTCCGTGCCTCGCGGATTTTCTTGGCTCGGAGGGTGGTCAGCAATGCGATACCCGGCCGCTTCGGGTTTGCGGCCGGGCACGTTCATTACTGCTCGATACGCAGTACGGAGTTGTCGGGCTCGGCCGCCACCGGGGTGTTTGCTTGTCGCCGCTGATACACTGCGATCAGGCCGAAAATGAGGGTGCCGAGGATGCCCGCGAACAGGCAGGCGAGGGCGATGTAGAAATCGACCCGCTCCTTGCCCACGCGGTCGCCCGCCTCCATCACGATGGCCTTCGTGAAATCCACCCCTGGGTTGGATGCGATCAGTTTCTGCTGGACTTCCGAGTTCAGCGAATCCCAGGGGGTGGCGTGGATCCCACTTCTCGACCGCACCATGCCTTGCTGGGTGGTCTGGCCTGCAAAGACGGCCAGTTCGCCCGGATTGCGGAACTGCATGGAGACGATGATCGGCGCCTGCGTCGGCCCGTCGGCCTGGGTCGACAGCAGGCAGTAGTACGCGAAGTTGCTGGTTTCCGTCCGCCGCGTGTTCTTGTTGTAGAAGCTGGTGACGGAAATCGCCGGCTCGGATGTGATGCGGAAATCCGTGATTCGCACGTTCGGCGGGCCGCTCGCGCCGCGCTGCACGAGTTCCCGGGCGGAGAGTGAGACAGGCGTCTCGTTCATCACCAAGAGGTCTTGTCCGCGCGTCCAGCAGAAGAAGGCGAAGAGCAGCGTCCACAAGAAGCAGCCGGCCGTGGCCAGGTAGAACTTGAGCACCTTCCATTCCATCATGGGCGACCGCCCTCCCATCGAACGAAGTCCCACCCTCGCTGGCGCGTCGGGCTAACGGCTGGTTGTTCCGGCAACAGTTACTTCTTCTGAATGTCGTTCGGCGAGAACTCGACGCCGATGACGCAGGTGACCGAATGGTCCTTGTCCTTGTACTTGACCAGACCGCGACGCAGCTGCACACGCCAGAGCAGGTTGCCCTTGTGGTTGCGCAGGGCGTTGGGCACGATGTCTTTCGGGTCGGTGACGATGGCGGTCTTCATCTGCTCGCCGGGCAGCAGGATCTTGTTCCATTCCTCCTGGCCTTCGACGTATTCATCCGAGCCGACGAACGGCGGCGTCTGCTTCTGGATGGTCGCGTTCCACTTCAGCGGCGAGCAGTATTTCTTGCCGCTCGGCTGCAATTCCAGGTAGGTGTAGGGCATGGTCGCCTGCGGGCTTTCCCCATCCTTCCAGACGTGGTCGTAGGCCAGGTCGGTGGGCCGGAACTCCACGTCCTTGGAAACGTTCTTCAGTTGCAGCACCAGCAGCAGGGCTTCGTGCTCGGAGAGTTCGGGCTTGTAGCTGCTCAGGCGGTACTTGAAGAGCAGTCGCTTCTGCTCGACGGCCAGCGGCGTCACTTCCAGGTCGCCGACCGTCAAGCTTTTGCCCAGGGTGGTGATGAGTTCGGGCGCCAGCGGCGTATCGGCGCGCGTGCGGGTGTACGACTTCACTTGCAGCGGTTGCAGCGCGGGCCCGTTGACGCGCTTGGCCGGCGGCTTGCCCAGGTCGGGCAGCATCTCCAGCGGGTGCGGGGTGCGTTCCTTGCTCACCCACATCCAGATGGCGATGACCGTCATCAGGATCGAGTAGGGAATCAAAATGAGCAGCAGGCCGGCGATCAGCATGGTGTTGTCGGGCCGGCGCAGGGTCGGCTGCTGAATCTGCGGGGAGGGCTGCCCATCGTGCTCCGTCGGCGCGGGGGCCGGCGCTTCCGTGTAGACCGGCGTCGGCGGGTAGGCGGAAACCTGCGGCGACGAGTTGCTCAGCACGTTCGGCACGGGGCGCGGCGGCGCGCCGGCCGGCAGTCCGGGCACCTGGAAGACCGTCGGCTCCAGCTGGAGGTTGGGACCGGGGCGCGGCGGCGGCAGTTCGACCGTCGATTTCGGCGGCGCGCTGAAGAGGTCTTCATCCACCTGTTCGCCGAAGATGCTCTCATGCTCGTCGCGCTGCGCGGCAACGTTCGGCGTGTTGAAGGGACGCATCGGAGCGGGTGCAGGGGCCGGCGCCGGTGCGCTGGCTGCCACGGGGGCCGGGGCCGGCGCGCCCGCCTGGGTCGGCGCCAGCACTACCTGCTGACAGTGCGGACAGCGCACCTGCTTGCCGAGGAAGGCGGCATTGACGCCCATTACGTTCCGGCAATGCCCGCACTGAAAATTGATCGTCTGCATGGACGCGAAGGCTCCTCGCTAAAGCACGATCCAGGGAATGGTTGCTCGCCATTCGGTAGTACGTCGGGCTTTCCAGCCCGACTCTCGCGCCCGTACTGTACGGTACAGCCGCAACGGACGCAGCAAGTTTCCGGTGCTTCGTGTCGGGCTAGAAAGCCCGACGTACTTCAGGCAGCCATCCTCTGCATCATGCGTTATGGTCGAACCCGCTCGCCCGCGCACAATCGCCGCCAATCGACGGCGGCCAGGGCAGCGGGAATTTCGTCTTCGTCTGGTGTTCGCCAGGGGACCACGGCCAGCAATGGCACGTCGATGCGGCGCCGCAATTCCTCGATATTCGTCTGGTCGGCCAGGTCGTGCGGCGGAGTCGTCTCGCTGACCACCACGCCCGCGACGGGCAGTCCACGCCCGCGCGCCACTTCCAGGGTCAACAGCGTGTGATTGAGCGTGCCCAGCGACCGACGGGCCACCACCACCGCCGGCAGCCCGAGTTCGGCCAACAGGTCGGCCACCGTCGCCCGCTCGGTCAACGGACAGAGCAGGCCGCCCACACCCTCGACCAGCAGCAGGGCATCCGGCCGCACGTTGGCCCGCACCGCGCTGATGAGGTCCGCCAGCGTCAGGGGCTTCCCCGCCAGGCGGGCCGCCACGGGCGGCGCCACCGGCTCGGCGAAGGCCCAGGGCGTGATCTCGTCGGCGGTCTGCGCGTGGCCCACGGCTGCCGCCAGTTGCTCCGTGTCTTCGCACAACAAGCCGCCCGCGACCGGTCGGCCGCCGGTGGCGACCGGCTTGCACACCCGCACCGGCTGGCCCTGCGCCCGCAGCCAGCGGGCCACCTGGGCCGTGACCACAGTCTTGCCCACGCCGGTATCGGTGCCGGTGAAGAACAATCCCTTCATGCCTGGCTCGGGGCATCCGGTTCCGGAGTCAAATGTTGGAGGACATTGTAAAGCACGTCGCAAAGCCGGTCCAACAAAGAAAGCTCGATGGCCAGCGGCGGCATCAGCACGATGACGTCGCCCAGCGGACGCAGCAGCACGCCCTGGTCTCGCACCTGCCGGCAGACCCGCGGCCCCACGCGCCAGGCCGAGGGAAACGCCCGCTTGCTGTCCCGGTCCTGCACTAACTCGACGCCGGCCATCAGCCCTTGCTGACGCACATCGCCGACGCAGGGTAGCTCCCGCATGCGTTCCAGGTGCTCGCGCAGCCGTGTGACCTTCGCCGGCAACTCCGGCAGCACGGAGTCCACCAGCAGTTGCAGGCTGGCCAGTGCGACGGCAGCGCCGAGCGGATTGCCCGTGTAGGTATGCCCGTGAAAGAAGGTCTTGCCGGCATCCGGCTTGCCCAGGAACGCGCTATAGACCTCATCGGTCGTCAGGGTGGCGGCCAGCGGCAAGTAACCGCCGGTCAACCCTTTCGCCAGACACAGGAAATCGGGCGTGACTTCTTCCCGACTGCACGCGAACAACGAACCCGTGCGGCCGAAGCCGACCGCGACCTCGTCGGCGATCAGCAGCACGTTGGCTTCCCGCGTCGCCTCGCGCAACTGGCACAGGTAGCCCTCGGGAGCGGGGATCATGCCGGCGGCACCTTGCAGCAACGGTTCGACGACCACGGCCGCCAGCGTATCCGCGTGTTCACGAATGAGCTTCACTGCTGCTTCGGCGCAGTCGATCCGGCAAGTGCTGCGTGCGAGGCCCAGCGGGCAGCGATAGCAGTGGTGCTGCGGGGCACGCAGGGTCGAGAACAGCAGCGGCGCGAACAGTTCGTGGAAGCGGCCGATGTCGCCGACGCTCACGTCGCCCAGCGTGTCACCGTGATAGGCACCGTGCAGAGCCAGGTAGCGCGTCTTCCGCGGCTGCGGTCGCGAGCATTGCCGCCAGTATTGAAAGGCCATCTTCAGCGCCACTTCGACGGCGGTCGCGCCGTCGTCGGAATAGAAAACGCGCGTCAGGCCCGGCGGAACCAGTTCCACTAGCTTGCGCGCCAGCAAGACCGACGGCACGTTGCCCTGCCCCAGCAACGTGCAATGGGCAATCTGCTCCAGCTGGCGGCGGATGGCCTCGTCGAGTTCGGGCCGGCAATGGCCGTGGACGTTGCACCAGAGCGACGAGACACCATCGAGATACTCCTTGCCGTCCACATCCACCAGGAAGCAACCGTGCCCGCGCTCGATAATCAACGGCCGTTCGGCGGCGTAGGCTTGCATCGGGGTGAACGGGTGCCAGACGTGGTCCCGGTCCCATTGCTCCAGTTGTGTCCGCGCCGCGGCGTCCATGCGTGTCACCTCGTCCAGCCGATGGCCACCGGAGTGCCGATGCGTGCCGCGAAGTGCTGCGCGGCATCGCCGTCGACGACGGCCACTTCAAGATGGCCGCTGCTGCTCGTCAGGGCGACGACGCTACCGTGCCGCGCTTCGCCGTAGGTGCGCACCCAGCGGAATTTGGCTGCCGCTTCGCCGCCGACCGTCAGCGTTTCCGGTGGCTGCCGAATCGCCGTCGCCGGAATGTTCGTAATCAGATTGCCGAAGCGATCGATGAAAGCGACCTCGCCCCGCGCTCCGTCGGCATCAACCGTAGGTTTCTCGACGGCGAGGCGCACCCAGCGCGTCGTCTTCGGTCCCAGGGCCTGCGGCTCGACGCCCAGACTCAGGTGGGCCGCTGTCGGCGCGAGAATGTCGCGACCGTGAAAGGTAGCGCTGATGTCGGACAGCCACCAGCGCCGTTCCCGCAACCGCCGTACCACGGGCTTCCCGCCTGCTTCGAGCAGGGTCCAGCAGCCATTGTCGGGCGCGAGCAGGCGCTGGCCGTGCAACTCGATGCACAGCAGTTCGCGCTTCGTGCCGACGCCGGGATCGACGACGACCAAATGAATGACGCCGGGCGGAAACCACGGCAGCGCGCCAGCGAGAAACCAGGCCGCGTGGCGAATGTCTTGCGGCGGGATGGCATGGCTGAGGTCGAGCAGGCGCGCGGCGGGATTGATGGTCAGGATGACGCCCTTCATGGCGGCGACGTAGGGCGACTCCTCGCCGAAGTCGGTCGTCAGGGTGATGAGGGGGTCCGGCATGGCAAACGCGCGCTGCGGGCATACGCTGAATCGATACGGTGTTCGTTTTTTAGCAAGTGACGCCCCGGTCGGTCAGCGGCGAGCAAAACGTTGACACGGCCCGGCGCGGAGGTAGAGTTCGGTAGCAAGTGTTAGCACCGGAGATGCCGCTCATGACCTGCTTGCGTTTTCACCCTGGCGCGGTCTGCGTCGTCGCCTGCTTGCTCAGCGTCTTGATTTTGACCTTGGCCTGGGGCGACCGGCCAGCGCCACACACGGCGATTTGTGGAGTTTCGTCCACCTCCGCGCCGACATCGGACGGTGACGTGGACTGGTTGTCGCTGCTGCTGCCCTGGCGTTGCCCGGACCCGGTCACGGTCATACTGGGCACGCTCCTCTGGCAACTCTATTTCACCTGGCTGGGGACGACGCTACTGCTCGCCTGGGAGTGGCGCCATGCACGCGCCGTACCGGCCGGCTTGCTCGCAGCGCTGCACGATGCCGCCCGTCAGGGCCAACCGCGGATGGCGAGCTACCTGGCGCGGCTCGACGGTTCCCACCTGGGTCGGGTGCTGGCGACTGCGCTGGCTCGCCCCGAGGATGGGTTGGAGGAAGCCCGCGCGGCGGGCTTCCGTGCCGCCCGGTCGATCAAGGAAGCGCAAGAACGACGATTGATCTGGCTGGAATGGATCGGCACGCTGGGGCCGCTGGTTGGCCTGGCGGCGGCCGTCCAGGCCGCCGCGCTGCTCGGATCGTGATACCGTCCGCGCAAGGCCGCAAGCGGTGAGTCGGCTATTCCTTCGACCGGCTCAAATACTCGCCGGTGCGCGTGTCGATGGTCAGCAACTCGCCGATGGCGATGAACGGCGGCACCGTGACGCGCAGGCCGGTTTCCATCACGGCGGGCTTGTACTGCGCCGCGGCGGTCGCGCCCTTCACGCTGGGTTCGGTTTCGGTCACCTTCAGATCGACGGTGGCCGGCAGTTCCAGGCTGAGCGGCTTGCCTTCGTAGAACACCACGTGCGCCTTGGTGTTCTCTTTCATGAACTGCATCAGGTCGCCGACCCATTCCTTGTCCAGCGAGATCTGCTCGGAGCTTTCGGTGTCCATGAAGACGTAGCCGTCGCCGTCCTGGTAGATGTATTCCATCTCGCGCTTGTCGAGGTACGCCTGCTCGACCTTGTCGTCGGGCTTGACCTTGCGCTCGGTGATGGTGCCGGTCTTCAGGTTCTTGATCTTGATCTTGAGTTGTGCGCGCCAGTTGCCCGGCGTGTTCAGGTTTCGGTCCACGACGTACATCAACTGGCCGTCCTCGACGATGACCATGCCTTTGCGGACCTGAATGTACTCGATCGCAGCCACGACTATCCTCCATCGGCAAATGAGACCCTGCGCCGCCGGCGGCGTGGCCGATGTGGCCAGCGGCTCCCCAGCTCGGGCAGTGATGTCCTGGTACGGGAAAGAGCCTGTGCGAAAAGGGGTCGGGACTCGTGGTGCGAAGCACCCTGCGGGCCGTTCCGGCAACGAG
>JAEUIF010000424.1 GCA_016795185.1 Planctomycetia bacterium
CCCGACACGCCGCGCCGGAGTGAACCGGTACTGCGGCGCGGGCGCGGCAGATTTCCGGCGCTGCGTGTCGGGCTGGAAAGCCCGACGTACTCAGAAACGCCCTGGGTCCGCCAGGTTCCCGCGTGGCGGAGTGGCGGAGCCAGCGGACCCACGAACCGGCATCCACCGACGCGGACGGGGACGATCCATGCAGGGCACGCGGACCTTCACCTTTCTGGGCACCGGCACTTCCGCGGGCGTGCCGATGGTCGGCTGCGATTGCGGGACGTGCCAGTCGAAGAACCCCAAGAACCACCGCTACCGTTGCTCGGTGCTGATCGGCACCCCGCAGGGCAACATCCTGATCGACACCACGCCCGAGCTGCGCCTGCAACTCCTGCGCGAGAAAATTTCGCTGGTGCATGCCGTGCTGTTCACGCATTACCACGCCGACCACCTGTTCGGCCTCGACGATGTGCGGCCCATGTGCCGGCAGCTGAACGCCGCCATGCCGCTGTACTGCGTGCAGGAGGTCGAGGGCAAGATTCGCGAGGCCTTTTCCTATGCCTTCAAGGCCGAGGCGCAGCAACTGCCGCTCGGCTACGTGCCGCGCATGGCTTTCCACCGCATCACCGAGGAGCCGTTCTCGGTGCTGGGCAACGCGGTGACGCCGGTGCCGCTGGACCACGCCCATTTCTACGTGCTGGGCTTCCGCTTCGACGATGTCGCCTACTGCACGGACGTCAGCAAGATTCCCGACCGCAGCTGGCAGCGGCTCGAAGGGCTGCGCGTGCTGATCCTGGACTGCCTGCGCGAGAAACCGCACCCAGGGCACCTGTCGCTGGACCAGGCGCTGGACATCATCCGCCAGCTGCGGCCGGAGAAAGCCTACCTGACGCACCTGAGCCACGACCTGGAACACGACGCGACCAGCCGCCGCTTGCCCCCGAACGTCGAACTGGCTTACGACGGCCTGAAGTTTACGTTTTGAGGGATTGCCCCATGAATACCGACGCCATCCGCCAGCGCCTGCGCGAGCACGGCCAGGACCACGTCCTCGCCTGGTGGGACCACCTGGACGACGCCGAACGGCGCGCGCTGGCGGGCCAGCTCGAAACCATCGACCTGCCCCGCCTGAAGCAACTCTACGCCGAGCGCGACAAGACCTTCGCGGTGCCGTCGGCCGAGCGCATCCAGCCGGTGCCGGTCATCCGCCGCGACGCCGACGCCACGCACGCACGCCGTCTGGGCAACGAGGCCCTGGCGCGCGGCGAGGTGGCGGTGCTGGTCGTGGCGGGCGGCCAGGGCACCCGGCTGGGTTTCGATCTGCCCAAGGGCATGTTTCCCGTCGGGCCGGTCTCGAACAAGACGCTGTTCCACTTCCACGCCGAGAAGGTGCTGGCCCTGCGGCGGAAGCACGGCCAGCCGATCCCGCTCCTGGTGATGACCAGCCACGCGACCGAGGCGCCGACCAGGCAATTCTTCGAGGAGCAACGTTACTTCGGTTTACCGAAAGATGAGGTCTGGTTCTTCCGTCAGGGCGTGATGCCCGCGCTCGACCTGCACACCGGCAAGCTGCTGCTGGAGACCAAAGGCTCACTGTTCACCAGCCCGAATGGCCACGGCGGTACCCTCACGGCGCTGGCGGAAACCGGCCTGCTCGACCGGCTGAAGCAACTGGGCGTCCGCCAGGTCTTCTACTTCCAGGTGGACAATCCGCTGGTGAAGGTCGCCGACCCGGTGTTTCTCGGCCATCACCTGGCGGCCGACGCCGAGGTCTCGTCCAAGGTGGTGCCCAAGCGCGGGCCGACCGAAAAAGTAGGTCATTTCGTGACCGTGGACGGCCGTTGCACCATCATCGAGTATTCCGATCTGACGGAAGCCCAGGTCCACGAAAAGGACGAACGCGGCGAATACAAGCTGTGGGCGGGCAACCCGGCGATCCATCTTTTCTCGGTCGATTTCCTGGCGCGCGTCACGCAGGGGCAGACCCGGCTGCCGTTCCACGTCGCCCGCAAGAAGGTGCCGCACCTCGATGCGCAGGGCAACCCGGTCAAGCCTGACCAGGAAAACGCGCTGAAGTTCGAGATGTTCGTCTTCGACGCGCTGCCCCTGGCCGACCGCTGGACCGTGGTCGAAGCCGACCGGGCGGAGGAGTTCGAGCCGCTGAAGAACGCGACCGGCGCGGATTCGCCCGAAACCGTGAAGCGGGCCATCAGCAACCTGGCGGCGCAATGGCTGGAGCAAGCGGGCGTCGCGGTGCCGCGCACCAGCGAGGGGCACGCGGCCCATCCGGTGGAGATCAGTCCGCTGCACGCGCTTGATCCGGAGGAACTCGCGACAAAGGTGGACAAGAAACTAAAAGTGGCTGGGCCGTTGCATCTGGAGTAGCCAGACGAGCGGCGGACCTCAGTTCGCTGTCGTCAGCGTGCGGTAAACTAAAGGCTTGCGCGAAGTGAAGCATCGCATGCTTTCTTTACCGCGAAGCGGTTGTACTCCACAGCCCAGGGTCGCGCAGCGCACCCTGGGGCAAGGAATCGTGAGAATCCGCCTACCCCGAAGGGGTTGTACAAGGCTGGCTTGTGCAACCCCTTCGGGGTAGGGAATCAATCGTTGGTGGCCTGCAACCCAGGGTGCGCTGCGCGACCCTGGGCTGTGGAGTGTAACCGCTTCGCGGTAAAGAAACGTTCGCGCCGACACGACCCAAATGGATCGCGCATCAGGCGCATAACCGCGGGCCGACGCTCGCTGCTTCGCCCATCGTCTCAGGGAGGTTGACATGCTGCATACCGTCATCATGGCCGGCGGCGGTGGGACCCGCTTCTGGCCGCGCAGCCGGCAGCGGAAGCCGAAGCAGTTCCTGACGCTGACCGGCGAGCGCACGCTGATTCAGCAGGCGCTGGACCGCATCGAGGCGCAGGCACCCGCCGAGCGGACCTGGGTCATCACCTCGGCGGCGCATCGCGACGAGGTGCTGCGTCAGTTGCCCTCGCTGTCGCCCGACCAGGTCGTCGGTGAACCGTGCGGCCGGGATACGGCGGCCTGCATCGGCCTGGGCGCAGCGCTCGTCGCGCGGCGCGATCCGACGGCGGTCATGGCGGTGACGCCGGCCGACCACGTCATCGAGCCGGCCCAGGAGTTTCGCCGGGCGATCCACGCCGCCGAGCAGTTCGCGGAAGAACATCCGTCGGCGCTGATTA
>JAEUIF010000463.1 GCA_016795185.1 Planctomycetia bacterium
CGTGGCCCCGGGAGAAGACCTTGAGCGCTTTGCTGAACAGCAGCGGGTCGTGGTACATCCCGGCGCCCAACAAGCCCAGACCGCGCTTGCGGCACAGGAAGCCGTCGCTGGCCAGCAAGATGGGGCCGTCCGAAGCGAAGCGTACCAGCAGCAGGTCGGTCAAGGGATAACACAGGCCATCCAAGGACCAAACGTAGTGCGAAAGGCAGCGATGGTAGCAGGATCATTGGCCGATGGCGAAGTGGAAAAGCACAAGGGAAGCAACGGGTCACTGCTGCGCGACGTCACCGGTTTGTTCAGTCGTGCTCCATGCCCCGGCGACGATCCGGTGCCAGGCTGTGCCATCCAAACGCCTAAGCGCGGTGTCAACTTCGCAGGCGACGCGTCACTTGCCCAGGATTTTCTGGGCCTCCGCGAGCAACGTTTCTCGGTAAACCCTCTGCTCCCAGGAAAGGGGTTGCGGAGTCTTGCTGAGGGCCAGATCGAGCCGGAGACGTACTTCAGCCACCAGACGCCGGGCCTGTTCCGGACGTCCTTGAGCCTGATCTGTCATGGCAGAGAAGAGCAGCGCATACATGGGCGGTCTCCCGTCTCCCCAGTTAGTGGTTTCAGCCAGGATGATGTGCTCGCGGAATGCTACGTCGAACGACTGAGACGCCGCGCCGTACGCTTTTCGGCGAAAATGCACGGCCCCGGCCAGCGCCTGCGCTTCGGCGCGCGGGCTCCGCTCCTGGCAGGCACGGACAAACCGTTGGATAATCGCTGTTTCTCCCGGCTCCCACGGCCCATCTGTCAGCACGGCCAGTAAGATCACGAGCGCCGCGATCTGGGAGTCCGTCGCGCGCGCGAAGTCTCGAATCAATTTTCGCCGCCGGCGCACGAATTCGTCGCTGTCTCCCCGAGCAAGCGCGGCCATCACCTCTTGGTACCGCAAGGTAGGGTTTTCTGGATCGGCGGCCGCGGCCAGGGTGAGGTATTTGTCCGCGGCCACCCACTGTTGCCGGTTCGCCGCCACGGTTCCCCGAACCGAGTATTCCTCCGCTTTCTTCAGAGATGCGACCTGCTGCAAACGGAACTCCAATCCGGCGGCGTTCCCCATATTGCCGCAATGGATCGCTTCCTGCAAATGCCATTGGCGCGCACGGTCGGTCGCCTCGCCTAGCTCCTTGGGCCGAGGGTCTGCAATGACCAATGTCCGCTCAAGGGCAGGTGAGGTCGGCCAGAGTTGGGTTCCACTACCAGTTCGGACCCAGAGACTGCTACCGGGCCCAAAGCCCACCTCGTGCACAACGCCGGAACCACTGGGAATACTCAGCACTTCCTCACCGGTGGGGACGTCCCAGACTCTGACCTCGTAGTTGCGGCCGGAAATGGCGGATGCGCCGAGGAGATCGTCACCGCTGCCGCTGGCCAACCGGTGACCGTCGGTCGTGAAAGCGACGGTGTTGACACCCGTGAGATGACCGCGGAGCTGGCGCACCATGGCTCCCGTGGCGGCATTCCACAGGAACAACTCGCCGGGGCGGCCTGCAAAGGCGTGATCGCGCCGCTCGCGACCGGCACTTGCCAGCCACCGGCCGTCGGGGCTGTACGCCACACTCCGCACAAGCAAGCCGTGACCCTGCAACGTCCGGATGAGCCTGCCGGATTTGACGTCCCAGACAGTCACGGCGCTGCCCCGGATGGTAATGACATTGCCGGCGACGTGATGCACTCGTCCGGCGACCGCCAACTCGGTCCCCGCCGGGTTGAAGGCCATCGGCTGCGCCCCCGAATCCCCCGGCTGTGGCCGCGCGTCAGAAAAGGTCTGCACTTTCCGTCCCGTCATCACGTCGAAGAGCAGGATGGAGGCATCTGCCTTGGAAAAAGCGGCCAGGTGTCGGCCGTCCGGAGTGAACAACACTTCCTCCGCCGCTTCCAGCCGATGTTGCACGGTGCCGTCAGCCGCCTTCGCGAGCACGACATGGTCGTCGGTTGCCGTGGCGAAGAGCTTACCGTCCGGGGACAGTGCCAGTCCCTGCACCGGACCGTCCTGCCCCGTGGGATAGGACTTCGTAGTGCCCTGCGCGACGTCGATGACTGCGACACGATTTTCCGCCCTATTCAGCAAGAGCAGCACCTCGGCCCGGGTCGCGCAAGTCAGCCGTTCGGCCTCGAAGCGCTGCGGGTACGGCTGCGCCTGCAAATCCCACAACCGCACGGTGCCATCGGCGCTTCCCGAAACGAGTCTCTTGCCGTCGGGGCTGAACCCCACACTCTGCACCGCACCGGTGTGTCCCTGGAGTGTTTGCCACAGTTTCGCGGGAACTCGCGGAAACCACGTCGGCTCGCGCGGCCCTGTGCTGTAGTCCAGGAGGTCCCAGATGGTGAGCGAGCCCTGGTCTCCGTGCGTCGAACCACCCACGGCCAGGAAGCGGCCGTCCGGACTGAACGCCGCGCAAAGGTATTGGTGTTCTTGCTCTGTGGGGAGTGATTCCACGGTCTTGCCCGTTTGCGGGTCACAGAATTCCACTCCGTTCGTCTGGACGAGGGCGAGGCGCTGACCGTCGGGCGCGAAGGCGAGGTGGTTGACGTTGCGCAGCCACTGGTTGTGATGGTGCGTCAGCGGTTGCGGGTTGCGGTCAACTCCAATCACCCACAGGTCGCCATTTTGCACCGCCGCGACGCGCTTGCCATCGGGACTGAAGCACAGCCCGCCGACGTTGGCGGTCGTCGACACCAGCACCCGACTTTTCTTGGTCGTCAGGTCCCAAAGCCGGATGTCATTTCCCCAGCCGCCGCTGGCAAGGAACTGGGAATCGACGCTGAACGCGATCCGCCAAGTCCGCGAAGGGCCGGGCTCGAATTCATGAACAAGTTCTCCAGTGCTTGCCTTCCATACTCGGATGGCCCCCGGCACATGACCCGTGGCCAGCAGACGGCCATCCGGCGACGCCGCCACCGACGAGATGGGGCCAGCCTTGGGTTCAAGAACTGTAAATTCCTTGCCCCCATTCGGTGCCAATTTGAAAAGCCGTCCGACGCCGTCGGCGGAGCCGGCCAACACGTGCTTGCCGTCCGGCGTGAACTGAACACAGATCACCCCGGTTTCACCGCGAAAAATCACTTGCGCGTCACCGTTGGCTTGCCGCCCCAGATGATGCCATTCAAAGGACCGCAAGTCCTCGCCCTTCTCGGGCTGTTGCTGCAGCAGAAGTTGGGTGACTAGGCGGATGTTGCCCTCTTGCAGGGCCCGGTTCGCCAGGTTGATTTGCGAGACATAGCGATACCGATTGGCCAGTGCGCGCAGCCGGTCCGCTTCTTCGCGCCGATACTCGGCTTCTCGCTTCGCTCCCTGCGCGATGTCTCGTTGTCGATCCGCCTCCTTCTTTTGCGACTTGGCCGCGTCGCGCTGGGTCTCCGCATCGTCTTTCGCCTCCGTGATTTGCTGATTCAGGTCGCTCAAGGTCCGATTGACGAAAAAGAGCGAGGCGACGACCGCGAGCGAGACGGCGGCAATCGCCCCCAACACGGAGGCCGTGGCGAACCAAGGTCTCCTGCGGCCCCACAGGTACAGCCGCCGCGTGGCGGAGGAATGCCGCCAGTTGAGTGGTCTCAATGCGATGAAGTGGGCCAGGCTCTCCGCAAGTTCCTTCGCCGTCGCGAAGCGCTGCGCCGGGTCCTTCTCCAGACACCGTAAACAAATGGCGCAGAGGTCGGGGTCGATAGTCCGGCGCAGCTGCCGTGCGATCTCCACCGACATCGTGCAAGTTTGGTCGAGAATCTCGTCGGTATTCCCGACAAAAGGCGGTTGGCCGGTCAACATTTCGTACAGCACGGCTCCCAGGGCATGGACGTCCGCTGCGGGAGTCAGCGGCGTCTGGCGTTGAGCCTGCTCGGGAGCCATATAGCCCGGCGTGCCAAGTATCTGGCCGGGCATTTTACTCCCACGTACATCCAGCCGGTGGGCGATGCCGAAATCACTGATCTTGGGATAGCCCTTTTCGGTAAGCAAGACGTTGGCGGGCTTGATATCGAGGTGGACCACCCGTGCTTCGTGGGCGGCCGCGACGGCCGTGGCGACACTTTCCAGCAGGATCGCCGCTTCCCTTGGCGCCAGTCTTCTCTCGGTGAGTTGCTGTTGTAAGCTCCCTCCCCGAACCCACTCCATGGCCAGCGCCAGCTCGCCTTGATGGACACCGAGATCGTACACTTGCACGTGGCTGCAACACGCTACGGTTTTGGCTCAAGCCGTGCTGCAAATCGCTGGCATGCACCTCCTTACTGCTGCGGCTCCAGGCTAAGGCAGCTCACCGCCTGATTTGGACCCCGACGCGGCTTTTCGCAGCACTTCTGGTTTTGCTCGACGCGGCTTTGCCAGGCCAAGGCTTCAGCTCCAGCTGCCAGCCTGCTGGTGCCATGGTTTGCGTTGATGGTGGCAAGTCGCGGTGCGTTGCTGCAAGCTCAGCAGCAGCCATTCTGCCTGGGATCGCTGCACCTGGTCAAGCATCGGCTGGTTCTTCGTCAGCTGTCGTTGGCTGCTGGGCCTGACCGTTGCGGTGCTCAGGCCGTGGCTGCCGTTGCATCCGGGCCGGATGCGTGGCGGTGTGGATTTCCTTGAGCTTTTTGATCGCCACCTGGGTGTAGACCATCGTGGTGTCCAGCTTGGCGTGGCCCAGCATGGCTTGCACGAAGCGGATGTCCGCACCGTTGTCGTGCATCAGCGTGGCCATCGTGTGTCGAAAAAGGTGGCAGCTGCCCTTCTTGCCCACGTCGGCGGCCTTTACGTAGTCGCGGATCATCTTGGACAGGTGGCAGGGATGGAACGGCTCGCCTCGCTCGGTCAGGAACAGTGTGTCGCCCGACCTGTCACCCACCAGCAAGCCAGGTCGGACCTCGTGCAGGTAGCGGTTGATCCAGGCCAGGGCACGCTCGCCTATCGGGATCATGCGGTCTTTCTTGCCCTTGCCCTGGCGAATCATCACGGTGCCCCGGTCGGCGTCGAGATCGTAGACGCTCAGCCGCACCAGCTCCATTCGACGCATCCCCGTGGAGTAGAGCGTTTCCAGCACGGCACGATCACGCAGGCCGAGAGGATCGGTCAGCTTGGGCAGGGCGATGACCTGCTCGGCTTCACGAGCGGTCAGGATGGTTTTGGGCAGCCGGTACTCCAGCTTGGGCATTTCCAGTTCACCGGCGGGGTTGAACAGGATGCGTCGTTCCTTCGCCAGCCAGGCGAACCAGGCCCGCAACGCCATCAACCGGCTGATCTGGCTGCGAACGCTGAGCGGCTCACCGTCCTTCTTACGGTAGTAGTACAGGTAACGCTGGTATCGCTCCAGGATGGGCCGTGTCACTTCACTGGGCCTGACAATGCCACGCTGCTCGGACCATTCGATGAAGTAGTCCACGCAGACGCGACGAATCTCCACGGTGCGACGGGCAAAGTTCTTGACCGCCAGCCATTCCAGGTAGCGGGCCAGCAGGACAGCCATGCCCTGCGGATCATCTGGGTTGCCCGAGGCTGGCTTGCGTTTATGAGGCATGTTTGGTCTCCGGTTACGATGGCTCGTTGATTTCTGGGGTGCTATTCACGGTTTCACAGATTTCAGCCTTACTGGTAGGCAAGGCGTCGGCTGACTCAAGAGTTGCGTCAAGGACCACGGCCTGACTGGCTACGGCTTTGCCGCCGACCTGGCCCAGACCATTGGCCGACAAGCTGCCGTTTGGCCCCGACTTCTGTCGTCGCAACTCGGCCACGTCGATCAGCCGGGCCAGGAAGCGTTGCTGATCGCTGGCCGGCTTCTCGTAGAGCAACTCGTAGACGAACAGCTGACCCCTGCCGCCACGATGCACGAGCAGGTACTCCAGGTCTTCGAGTCGCTTGAGATGGACTTTGAGCTGGGTGTGGCCCCAGTGGCTGTACTCTCGCACGTCACGCCTGGTGAAGCGGTAATCGCTGCGGTCCACGCCTTGCTGCTGGCAAGCCACTGTCACCATCTCGTCCACCAGGTCCAGCAAGCGACGGGTCTGGGGTGGCAGGTCATCCAGGCTACGGCCCAACGCTTCGTGTGCCAGCTGGTTGGCTTGCTCGATGTCTTCAAGGGCGACTTCGATGTACTCCACCGGCTGGCCCTGGTGCTCGACGGTGCGAACTGGACGCTGGTACTGGTGCAAGAGCGTGATCGAGCGGATCAGGGTCAGGTACTTGGCGTGGTCTCTGCGAGTGCGGGTCTTGTCATCCAGGAAGGTCAGGTGCTCGGCGTAGGGATTGGCGACCAGCAGCGGACGCAGCAGCCGCTGAGCATTGCGATGGACGGCCAAAGTTTGCTGCTGGTCCTGCTGAGCGAGTAAGCCATCGAGCGTCTGCTTGCGTCGCTGGGCCTGGTGAATCGCCTTGGTCTGCTCCCGGTTCTCATCGACGGTCAGCACCAGGCAACGATTGAGCAGCTCTTCATCGACCTGCACGCTGGTGGTGGTCAGGAAGATCATCACCGGGCCTTGCACGCGATATTCCTGGGTCGTCAGCCGGCCTGTCTTGGCTTCCTTGCCGGTGCTGGCGATGGTCAGCTCACCTTCGGACTGCAAGAGCTTCAAGGCGTAGCTGGCCTGCTCGGCACCTTCCTCCTCGACGATGGCCAGGATCTTGTGCTTGAGATCGGTCTCGCCCATGTAGAAGAGGCTCTGCCCGGTCATGGCCGAATACTTGACCAGGTCCTCGGGCGGCACGAAGGCCAGCACCGCGTCCATGAGCGAGGTCTTACCGGCTGCCGACGACGATTGAATGATGATGGCCAGGGGTTCGTCGAGCTTGCGGCTGACGGCGGCGAGATAGCCCACCAACTTGTTCGTCGGCTCGCCCACAATGCTGAAGTCAGCGACGATGCGGTCCAGCAAGGCAGGATCACGTAGCAGCCGCAGGGCTTCTGCCTTCTCGGCCTCGGTCAAGTTCGGCGTCGGCACCCTCGGTAGCAGAGCCTGGCTGATGTGCTGGTCTTGCAGCTCTTCCAGCTTGAGCAGCACGCGGCCCAGGTCCTTCTTGATCGTCTGCTCTTCCACTTCCAGCTCACCGGCGGCCTGCGTGACAAAGCTCCTGCGGTGCTTGGCCGAGTACAGGTCGAAGGTGTCCACGAACAGGCCGTTGCCGTTGCTGGCCAACAGGTTGACGCGAAGGCAGTCGATGCTCAGGTTCTTCTGCCAGCCCCGCACACGATAGCGACGATCACCCAGGTTGAGCAGGACCTCATCCTCGTTGACTTCAGCCACGATGTCATCGGGTGTGGCAGGCACCGGCGAATCGGTGCGGTTGGGCAGGTCAGCTTCGGCTGGCTCTGATGGCAGTGGGTCAGGTTCGGCTTCAGCAGGTGCTGCCGTTTCTATGCTGACGGGCGTGGTCGTTGGCTTGGCTGTCGGCTGGCCATTACCCAGCCACTCGGCTTTGCGGATGAGGGCACTGAGGGCTTCACCAGGATCGGCTTCGTGGGCCAGGAACGCAGCCATGCTCAGGTGGGCTGGCAGACGCAAGTGAAAGCAATCGCAGCCAGCTTCCAGGAGCCTTGGTGCCAGCTCAGCGTGAGCCAGGAGCACACGACGGACCTTGAACTCACTGAACGCAGCCAGGTGATCGTCCGTGAGAGCAGCTGGACCGACGGTGCAGGTGACGTTGCGAAAGCCCAGACACCAGAAAGCCAGAGCGTCGAAGACCGACGAGCACACGATGATCTCATCGGTGGTGCCGAAGGCTTCGATGTTCCAGACGCCGTGGCGTTCGTCAGCCAGGTAGAGGTCGAGGGCGGTGCCCTTGCGAAGCTGCGTGCCCAGCGTCTTCTTGCCGTACACATCCACGATCCGGCCTGTGCCATCGCCGGCCAGGACCGGGAAGACCACGCAGCCATTGAAGTGCTCGTGGCCGCTGCTGGCCCGGAAGATGCCGAGCTGTTCCAACCGACGGCGAATCGAACGGCCGGCCTTGGTCTCCTTGGACGGCAAGAGCTTGCCCAGGCTGCGGTCCGCATAGCCGATGCGGAACTGCTCGACGGCCTGGCTGTGCGTGATGCCCTGCGTGCGAAGGAAGTCCAGAGCTTCCGGCGTCTGCTGAAGGGTGCCGTGGTAGTAGTCCAGGACCTGGGCCAGCAATCGTTGATCGTCGCTGTCGGGGTGGAACGGCAAGTGGTCGGTCATGGGTCGGCACTCGATGGGTGGAAGGCAGCTGTGCCGATCTTACCGAGGCCGACCGTGGGCTTGCCATTGTAGGAGTCAACCTCAAGTCAAAGTTACGCCCGCCTGTAAAGCGTCGATTGAACTCCACGCTTGTCAGCCCGGCGTCGTCGTAAGTCCTGAATTGATGGTCCCACCGGGGGCAGAATCCCACGCCCAATGAGGCTTTACACATTCTGCAACCGGGAGGACCAAGCATGACCAGGCAGATCGCGGTGTACGTCCGGGTGTCGAGTAAGCAACAGGACCAGCGGAGCCAGGAGCCAGACCTGAAACGCTGGGCCGAGAGCCAGGAAGGCGAAGTGGTTTGGTACAGGGACAAGTTCACGGGGAAGACGATGCAACGGCCCGGCATGGACAAGCTGCTGGCCGACCTGAAGGCCGGCAAGGTCAGCACCATCGTCGTCTGGCGTTTGGACAGGCTCGGCAGGACTGCCAAAGGACTCACCGCCTTGTTCGAGGAACTGCGGGAGTTGAACGTCAACCTGGTCAGCCTTCGCGATGGCGTGGACCTGAGCACGCCGGCGGGAAGGCTGATGGCCAACGTGCTGGCCTCGGTCGCGGCTTACGAAACAGAAGTCAGGGCCGAGCGGGTTTTGGCCGGCCAAGCCGCTGCCCGAGCCGCCGGCAAGAAGTGGGGCGGTAGCAAGAAAGGAAGACGGCTCAAAGTCACCGACGAGCAAGTCACCGTCATCAAGAAGCTGCACCAGGAGCGGCATCCCATATCGGCCATCGCCAGGGCAACGGGTTTGTCCAGGCCCACCGTCTATGCCGTGCTCGAAGATCGCAGCCGGGACAATGCCTCCGCATGAGCTTGCTTCACCTCACCAGCTCCATTCTGCGGCAATCCGCGTCAGCATCGAAGGCTGAGCCTGTGCCGGTTCAGCACCGCCTGGCACGTCGCCAGGCGGTCCTGTTGCTGGAGGTTCACCATGAGCAAGCGAAGGCAATGCCGGCTGCACAGTGAGTTCCTATCCATCCTGCCCCGCATCAAGACCCACGCTCGGATTTACTTTCGCCATGTCAGATGCCGACACCGCAAAGCAGACTGCGTCAGTGAAACCGTGGCCCTGGCGTGGAAATGGTTTATCCGTCTGGCTGAGCGTGGCAAGGATGCTTGCACGTTTCCGTCAGCGTTGGCTTCCCTGGCGGCCAAGGCCGTGCGAAGCGGACGCCGCGTCTGTGGCCAGCTCAAGTCCAAGGACGCCATGAACGAGCTGACGCAACAGAAGCGGTCCTTTGTCGTCGGTAAGCTGCCCGACCATGCAACCCTGAGTACGAATCCGCTGGCTGAGGCGTTGCAGGACAACACGCGGACGCCGCCGCCTGACGCGGCTGCCTTTCGGTGCGATTGGCCGGCGTGGCTGAAGCAGCACAGTCGCCGGGACCGGCGGCTGATCCGCGAGATGGCAATGGGGCACCGCACCCAGGACCTGGCCCAGCGGTTTCAGCTCAGCCAGGCCCGGATCAGCCAACGACGGCGTGAGTTGCATGACGACTGGGAGCGGTTCACTGCTGATCCGGCGGAAGCCTGATCGTGGTGTCGCCCCGGAACAGAGAGGAGGCGTTTGATGAACCTGGTTTGGATCACGGTGGGCGGTGTCGTTGCCCACGTCCTGAGCGTCGCCTTGGCCCAGTACGCCCGGTGGCTGCTCGGCAAGGTCATGCAGGGTGAGGTTCACTTCGGCTTCGGCGAGGATCTACGTTTGTTTATTCGTTCGCTCCTGCGTGGCCTGGCGGAGCGGCTGTGTGACCGCAGGGCTGGGCACCACTCTGAGGAGTACGAAGTCGAGCTTCCACCTGGCTACTTCAGTGCGAGGTAACCTCCTGCCCGGGGTTCCGCACGCAACTCGACCCCGGTGCTAAGCCAGTTTCCAGCAGCCCTACGCTGGGCCACGATCCCGCCACCGCCCGGCTCTGAATTGAAGGCAGAACCGTGTCAGCATGGGGTGTGGCGACGGTAGCTCCTGGTTTCCAAGTTCTACTATCTGGAGGTAAGTCATGGTCCCGATCATCCCCATCCTGGCCTGGACCGGCGGTGTTGCGGCGGGTGCCCAGGTGCTGGGCGGCATCGTGAGAGGAACAGGTGAGTTGGTGCGTGGCCGGCCCGGCAGTGCCATGCTTGAAGCGGCGGACGGCCTGGTCGCCCCCTTCAAGACCACCTGCTTCGAGGTCTCGAAGCTCGGCAAGGACCTGGTGGACGTGGTGCTGAAGCCGTGGAGAGAGGAGCCGCTCATGGAGGTCGAGCCGGTCAGGCCCGAGTTGAAACGCGAGCCACGCCGACGCCGACGGCCCAGCCCAGAGCTGGAGAGTGCCTCGCTCAACGGCACGCCCAGCCCGGATGCAGCGAGAGCGTAGCCGGCACCGTGGATTGTTGGAGCTGCCTGTCTGGTGTGGCCTTGCTGGTTTGCTACCCCAGCCACCAACGGGCAGCTCCACTCTGGCCCTGGCTTGGCCGGGGTTTTCTTTTAGCAGTCGGCTGGCAGCATGCTGCCGAGGCCATCGGTGCCGGGCGAGAGCTGAGGCACCGATGACTTGAGCAGCGGTGTGAGCATAGTGCAGGCAGCTCGGCGTACAGGTCGTTCGCCAGGCGGGCACCTCAAATTGCCCAACATGTGGCAACTGCTCAAGCTGCCTAAGCCCTCAAAGTCACTTGGAGAACAGAACAGGACGCCGCAACCTCTAGCTGTTTGGGGTGGGTCGGCTCCCAAACCGTCCAATATCAGGTGTCCCAATGTGACCGGGCAGCCGAGTACCTGGGGCAGCCATTCACAGACAGCTCACAGGGCGTTACGGCCCCAATCGCTGGGTCTGAGCCAGACCTGGCGATAGAGGCCCAAACGCAGGGTGAGCAACGGCAAGCTGCTTGATAGTGGGCGTTTTGGGCTCACCTGACCCGTTTTGCTGGCCGCCCGCACCGGCATCACCAGCTCAGATGGGTGGGCAAGAATGATTGGCTTGTATTGCGAGATGATGGAATGGGCGGCTCAGGGTTTTTTGGGTCCATTTGCGAGATGGTAATCTTGTTTTTATAGATGGTCGGATCAATGGTCGGCTCCACCTCTCTATAT
>JAEUIF010000485.1 GCA_016795185.1 Planctomycetia bacterium
CTTGGCCGATTGTTGTCGTGGCGGTATAAGGTACAAGGCGGAAGCAACGTCGGCGGAGGCATCGGGGCGCAATGGCGAGCATCGACCGCAGCGGACTGTCGTTCAACACCGACTTGGGCGGCTACGCTGGGATGGCCACCCTGAGCGGCCATCGGTTCGACGTGTTCGTCAAGGCGTGGGACGGCGACTGGGAAGCGGCCTGGCGCAAGGCCGAACAGGGAGCGGCGCTGTTCCTCAGCCGGTTCCATGAGGTCGAGGCGGCGGTTGCGTCCGAACTCGCCCCGGAACTCGACCACTGGACCGACGAGCCAATCACGGCGGCCGAGATCACGGAACGGGTGTCGCGGGCCATGCACGGCAAAGCTGTCATCGGCCTGCACGCCAACGAGGAATCCGCATCCTTGTTCTTCGACGGCCCGCCGCTGGTCCTGGGCCACCGCGTGCAGGTGGCGTTATGCCGAGACGGGCAGGTGTCCGTTGGGTTGGCGGGGTAACACCGAATCAGACGCTGCACCTGACACCTATTCTCAGCCTGACCGATCCGGTGTTCATCCACCAGTCCGCGACGTGCTCCACGGTCAGACGGACTTCCCGATGTTGGTCGCGGAGCGAGAGAAAGTGACGACACCCGTGATACAATGGCGGCGAAGGAGGTTCCCGTGCCGCTCCGCGATCATTTTCGGCCCCCGGTGAGCACCCGTGTTTCCTGGGAAGAAATTCACGGCATGTGGCCGGCCCGGATTGTGTTGCAATTGCGCACGGTCCTTCCAGCAGGCTATGTGGCGGGGCCCAAAATCCACGCGGGTTCGCAAGTCGAGATCGATGTGGCCACGTTCGAGCACGACGATGCGCTGCCGCCTCCGAGTGCCGCCGACGATAGCGGCGTGGCGACCACCCTGTGGGCGCCGCCGGAGCCGACCGTTGCCGTCGAGACCGAGCCGCCCGATTACGACGAGTACGAGGTCCGCATCTACGATGCCGAACGCGGGCGGCGGCTCGTGGCCGCGGTCGAGTTGGTCAGTCCGGGCAACAAGGACCGGCCGGAGAAACGCAACGCCTTCGTCGGGAAATGCGCGGCCCTGCTCCAGAAGGGGGTGGCCGTGAGCATCGTCGATGTGGTCACGCCGCGACAATTCAACCTATATGCTGAATTGTTGCAGTTTCTGGGCCAGACGGACCCGACTCTGGGAGAACCGCAGCCGCATCTGTACGCCGTGTCGTGTCGCTGGCGGCCCCAGGACCAGCGGATGCTGCTGCAAACCTGGTCGCATGCGCTCGCGCTGGGGCAACCGTTGCCGACGCTGCCGTTGTGGCTGACGGAGAAGCGGGCGGTGCCGCTGGACCTGGAGCAAAGCTACGAACAGGCGTGCCATGATTTGTGGCTCACCTGACGGCGGCCGACCACAGGGCCGGGAAGGACTTCCTCATGGCAGCGGACGCCCGCCCACTCATTCACTGGCTCGGATCCCCTGCTTCGGTCGAGAGCGCCTGCGCCGCGCTGCCGGCGCCGCTGCCGGACTGGTTTCGCCGCCGCTTTGGCAACCCCAGCGCCGCCCAGCGCCTGGCCTGGCCTGCCCTGGCGGCCGGCGACAACCTGCTGCTCAGCGCTCCCACCGGTAGCGGCAAGACCCTGGCGGCGTTTCTGCCGATCCTCGCGGCGCTCATGGAGTCTGCCTGCGAAACCGCCAGCGGCGGTGTTCGTTGTCTGTATGTCGCGCCGCTGAAGTCGCTCATCAACGACGTGCGCAAGAACCTGCGGCGGACGCTCCGTGAAATCGCCGAGGCGCAAACCGAGCAGGGTATTCCGACGGTGCGCCTTCGCGTCGGCCGGCGCACGGGCGATACCGATGAGCGCGTCCGGCGGTTGCTGCGTCGTCAACCGCCCGACATCCTGCTGACCACTCCCGAAAGCTTGGCCGTGCTGCTCGCCCAGCCTACGGCCGAAACCCTCTTCGCCGACCTGCGCTGGCTGGTGATTGACGAAGTCCACGCACTGGCCACTGGGAAGCGCGGCGCGGACCTGGCGCTCAGCCTCGAACGTCTGACGGCGCTGGCCCGCACGCCGCCGCAGCGCATCGGGCTGTCGGCGACTTGCACGCCGCTGCCGGTGGCTGCCGAGTACCTGGCCGGCGTCGGGCGGCCCTGCGCCATCGCCGCCGTGCGGGAGACGAATCCGCTGGAGCTGCGCGTCGAGCCGCTGGCCGCCTTTGGCTCGGGCTTCCTGAAGACACTGCTCGACCGTCTCGAACGTGAGCTGGAAACCAACCGCACGCTGCTGATCTTCACCAACGTCCGCAGCCTGGCCGAGCGGGTGACGTGGGGCCTGCGCCGCCGGCTGCCCGATCTCGCCGATCAGATCGCCGTGCATCATTCATCGCTGAGCGCTCCGTTACGGCGGCGCGTGGAGCGGCGCTTGAAGCGCGGGCAGCTGCGGGTCGCGGTCAGCAGCACCAGCCTGGAACTGGGCATCGACATCGGCAGCGTGGACGGCGTCGTGCTGGTGCATCCGCCCGGCGGCGTGGTCCGACTGTTGCAGCGCGTGGGCCGCGCGGGCCACGCGCCGCGCAAGGTCCGGCGCGGCCTGGTCCTGACCGCCTCGCCCGCCGAACTGCTGGAAGCCGTCGCGACGACCGCTTGCGGTTTCGCGGGTCAACTGGAACCGCTCCGCGTCCCCGACGCGCCGCTTGACGTGCTCTGTCAGCAGTTACTGGGCATGGCGGCGTCCCGGCCGTGGACCCGCGACGAAGCCTTCGCCCTGGTGCGGCAGGCGTATCCCTACCGGCAGCTTCCACGTGCTGACTTCGACGACTGCCTGGCGTATCTGTCCGGCCGCGACCGCGCCGACCACGACTGGCTGCCCGCCCGCCTGGCCTGGTTCGACGACCAGTTCACCATCGCCGACGAGCGCACTGCCCGCCTGCTGCTGCGCAACCTTGGCACCATCATCGCGGAGGAGGAACCGCGGCCCGTCGTGCTGACGACGGAACGACGGAACGACAGCGGCTGGCCGCCGTCCGAGACGAATCACGACATCACCATCGGCAGCGTCGATGAACAATTCGTGGAACGCTTGAACCCCGGCGACCGCTTCCTGCTCGACGGCCGGTGCCTGGAGTTTCGCGGCGTGGAAGGGCGGGCCGTGGTCGTGGCGGAAACCGTCGGCTATCCCGGCGCGCCGCGCTGGCAAGGCGGCGGGGTATCGCTGTCGCCCGACCTGGCCGAACGGCTCTACCTGCTGCGTTGTCGGGCCGCGGAAGCCCTGCGCGAAGGCCCGGCGGAGTTGCTGCGTTTGCTGCGCGAGGAGTATCAACTCGACGGGCCAGGCGCGGAGATGCTGCTCGAACTGTTTCAACTGCAAGAGTGCGTCAGTGAGCTTCCCGAACCGGCCGGCTGTCTGGTCGAAAGCGTGTCCGGGCCGCTCGGCACCGACTACTTTCTGCACACGCCGCTGAACCGCGCCGGCAACGACGCTCTGGCCCGCGTCGCCGTGCTGCGGCTGGTGCGCGAGCACGGACTGTCTGCGGCATCGATGAGCGCCGACCTGGGCATACAACTCACGGTTCGCGCCGACTTGCACCCCGACGACTTCCGCGCCGTGCTCGCCGCCGAGGGCTTTGACGCGGACCTGACGACTGCCGTGGCGGGTAGCTGGGCGCTGAAAGAGCGCTTCCATCAGGTGGCGCTGACCGGCCTGATGCTGCTGCGGAATCCACTCGGCCCCCGCCGGCGAGTCGGCGGGCACGACTGGGCCGAACGCCGGCTGTTCGAGCAGGTGCAAGCCGCCGACCCCGAGTTCGTGCTGATCCGCCAGGCGCGACGCGAACTCTACGAAAGCACGCTCGACGCGAGCGCGGCCCGGCGCTTCGCGGAAGAACTGCCGCGCCGCATCGTCCGTTGCCGCCGGCTTCGCGCCGTCTCCCCGCTGGCCGAAGCCTGGACGCAGCCCGCCGTCGCCGCCGTCGAATCGCCCGACACGCCCGCCCAGGCCCTGCAACGACTGCACGCCGAACTGATGGGTGCGAGCCCAGCATTCTGACCGTACCGGGGGCGTCTCCCGCACGGCACTCGGCGCTGTCCCCGTTCGACCTCCCGGCTAAACTAGGTATAGAGAAGCCGATCCTGCCCCTGGAGGCGACGAACCATGAGCGGCGCGAACGCGCAACGACTGCTCGACGATGTGGAAGCCTTTTGCCAGGAGATCCGCCCCGTCGAGGAATTATGTTACGTCGAGCATCGCTACAACGATCAGCTCATTCCGCTGGCGAAAAAGCACGGCTTGCTGGGCATGATCGTGCCCACCGAGTACGGCGGCCGGGGTTCGGATACCGTGACCTATGCCAGGGCCCTGGCCCGCATCGGCCGGGAAGGCACCGGCGTCCGCACGTTCTTCTCGGGCCACACCTCCATCGGTGAGTATCCGATCCTCACCTGGGGCAACGACGAGCAGAAACGCCGCTACCTGCCCGGAGCCTGCACCGGCGAGAAAGTCTGTGCCTTCGGCCTGACGGAACCCGAAGCCGGCAGCAACCCGCTGGAGATGCAATCCACCTACGAGCGCCGGGGCGACCGCTTCATCCTCAACGGTGTGAAGTACCTGATTTCCAACGGCGGCATCGCCACCACCATCGTCACGTTTGCCTATCCCAAGGGCGGCGGGCGGGTGAGCGCGTTCATCCTCGACACCGCTACGCCCGGCTTCGCGGCCGAAGACCTGACGGCCAAGATGGGTATGCCGACCGCGAACACGGCCATGTTCGAGATGACCGACTGCGCGGTGCCGGCAGCCAACCTGCTCGGCGAGGAAGGGGCGGGCTTCCGGATCGCGATGGGCACGTTGGTGTCGGGGCGCATCAGCGTGGCGTCGGGCTGCCTGGGCGTGATCGAGGATTGCTTGCTCGAAGCCTGCAACTACGCCAAGGAACGCCATCAGCACGGCAAGGCCATCGCCCGGCACCAGCTGGTGCAGGAGCACATCGCGGCCATCGAGATGCACCGGATCGCATCCGAAAGCCTGGTGCTGCGCGCGGCCGAAGCCAAGGACGCCAGCACGCGCGAGCCGAAGAACCCGGAACTCACAGCGCGGGCCGACATCCTGGCGGCGCAGGCCAAGATGTTCGCGGCCAACGCCTCGTGGGACGCGGCGGACCGCGCCGTGCAGGTTTACGGCGGACGCGGCTGGTCCACGCTCTACCGGCCGGGCCGCCACCTGCAAGACACGCGCGTCTGCCGAATTTACGAGGGAACGGACGAAATCCTGAAGCTGAAAATCGCGGCCTCGGTGCTGGGCAAGGAATACGAGGCGTTCAAGTAATCGGTTCGTACTTGGTTCTGGGTCCGCCACTCCGCCACTTCGCCACGCGGGGAATTTGGCGGACCCAGAACCTGAAACCGCCAGGTCCGCCACTCCGCCACGCGGAACCATGGCGGACCCAGCCGGATCAGGGAGGTAGACTCTCGATGCTCCGAAGGGGTGCGAGCCGCGAATAAGGATTAGTCATGAAAAGAGTCAAGCTGGATCGCAAGACCGAGGAAATCAAAGCGTTCATTCGCTCACTGTCCGGGGCGACCGTCGGTTCCATCCTGGAACTGGACGGCAAACCGGTGCTGAAAGTGCTGCCGATCAGCGCAGAAGCGGTGGATGCCGCCACGCTGAAAGCAGCACTCCGAAAACGCCGAGACGAATCGCGCCGACTGAATCAGGATTGGACTGACGCGGACCAGGAGCTGTGGAACAAGCTCGATGAAGCGGAGGAATGATTCGGATGAAGCAACGCCCAACGCCGCTCAGCGACTCAAGAGCCGCTTACTCTCTTCGGCTGTCAACCTGCCCGGCTTGACGGCAATCTCAAAGACCGTGGGCGGGATTGGCTTGCCATCCCAGCAGTAACCTTGGCCATTGTTGACGAAGGCACGGTGGCCGAATCCCCAGCCTCGGCACCAGGGGAGAATGCGCACGGAGATGTCGCCTTGGCCGGTGGCGGGCAATACGCGCGAATAGATGCCGAGGTGATGGGCGCCTGAATCGGTGTGGTTGGTTCCCTCCCAGCCGTAGTGGCCGTCATCGCTGGTCTGCGTCAGGCGGGCCTTGTCCATGGCAATGATGACATAGTCGTCCCCCCGGCGCAGTCGCAGATAGTGGACGGCGTTGGGCACCCCGAACAGTGAACGGGCGAAGCGGTTGGGACCTTCGTCTACGTCTCGGTTCCAAATGCGCGGGTCGTCGGAAGCGAACAGTACCAGCCAGTCGCCGGAGGCCCGCACCGCCGTCGGGGAGACTTGCGGGAGACTGGAACCGGACCACGAGCGGATCAAGAGGCCGAGCGCCGCAAGTGCCAAAGGTAGTCCGAAGAGGACGCCGACGCCTCCAGCCAACAACGGCCAGACGCGGCGGGATGAGGCCGCAGCCGTTGGGATTGCTGGTGTCGCCTGAACCATCGTCGCTGGCGAAAGCGACGGGACTGCCGTGCCGGATGGAAGCACATCACCGGCAACCGCATGATGGACGTTCCGGACAAGTTGCTCCGCCGAGGATGGGCGACCCGCGGGCGCTCCCGTCCGCGGCTGCGGCGGTACGCTATCGGAACTGCACAGCAGGATGACGCCGCGAATGACCTCCACCAACCCGCCGGCGATTGCTCCGG
>JAEUIF010000497.1 GCA_016795185.1 Planctomycetia bacterium
GAGAAGGGCATCAAGAACGTCGAGTATCGCCGCGACATCAAGCCTATCTTCGAGCGCAGTTGCGTCGCCTGTCACACCAAGAACTCGGAGAAGCCGGCCGCCGGCCTGGTGCTGGACGACGACGGCAAGGAGACGCTGCCCGCCTTCGGCCACGATGCCGGCCCGAACGTGCAGGTGCCCATGACCTACTTCCGTCTCGCCGTCGGCCACGAACGCTTCAAGGGCCATGAACTCGGTATTGGCGGTGAAGCGGCCTCGCGCTACATCCGCAAGTTCCAGTCGCGCCGCAGCCTGCTCATCTGGAAGGTCCACGGCAAGCGCCTCGACGGCTGGACCAACGACGAGTTCCCCAGCCTGGCGGTCCGCAACGATCCGAAATCGCTGCACCTGAAGGGCAAGCCTATTGAGAAGCTCGATTACGACGACGACCAGAAGCTGCGCTACTACATCCGCGACAACGTCGTGGACATCGACTACCTCGGCAGCGCCATGCCGCCGCCGGAAGCCGTCGCCGGCACCTACCAGGGCGCGGACGGCAAGCCGATCAAGGTCGCACCGCTGTCCGACGAGGACCGGCGCACCCTGGTGCGCTGGATCGACCTCGGCTGCCCGATCGACCTCGATCCGGCCTACGATCCCGCGAAGTCCGATGCGAAGAGCATCGGCTGGCTGGGCGACGACCAGCGGCCGACGGTGGCCGTCACCTTCCCGGCGGCGGGCGCGAACACCCCGCTGTCGCGCCTGCTGATCGGCCTGACCGACGCCTACACGGGCCTCGATATGAGCAGCTTCACCGTCACGGCGGACTTCGCCCTCGACGGGGTGGCGGCGGGCGAAAACCTGGCCTCGAAGTTCAAGCCGCTCGAAGGCAACCGCTGGGAACTGAAGCTCGATAAACCGCTCGCCGGTTTAGCAAAGGGAAGACTGATCGTGTCCGTCAAGGACAAGCAGGGCAACCTCGGAAGGGTGGAGCGGACCTTCTCCGTGAAGTGACAGTGCCGTTCTCCGTGGTTCGTAGTTCCGCCTTCAGGCGGCGAGCGACTCGCCGCCTGAAGGCGGAACTACGAACGCATTTCGCTACCGCTCAATCCGCCGCTGGCGCTGACGCCATCTCCTCGACCCGCCGCACCTCTCGAATGCGATACAGCGGATAGTCGTCGTACTCATCGTCCGGTTTCACTTCCAGCGGCGGCACCATGGCGCCCGTCACGCGCACCCCATCGCCATCCCGCAGGTTGGCCAGGCGTGGATCGTCTTGCAGCCGCACCTTGCCGGCCCAGCGTTCGTCGAGGCTCGGCTTGCCGTACCGCAAGTAGAAGTGCCCGTGATGGTGCCGTTCCAGCACACCTTGCAGCCAGGCGCGGTCGGGAGCGGCATCGCAAGTGACGCGCGGCGGGTCGGCTTCCTTGGTGCGCACGGCCGGTAGGGCGATCACCTTGCCCCGCTTACCGCCGGAGGCCAGCTTGCTGGGGACGGGCCGGGTTTGCTCCTCGGCGACCACGATCGCGGGTAACGCCGGCGGCCGAGGGTCGGCCACGGCGGCCAGCAGCACCGGGCGCGGCGTGGGCGTGGCCTTGTCCGAGGGCTTCTTGCCCAGGCAAAGCGGATCGGCCGGGTAAGGCGGCGGTGCCGGCGTGGACTGGCAACCGGCGCTCACCACGGCCAGCAATAGGTATCCATACCAAGCGCGGCGCACGGCATCCTCCGATGATGTCCCGCATCGAAGGAAATCGGCCAACGACCGGCCGATCTTTAGCCGCTCGCGGCTTTGCACCGGACATGGCCCCTCTCCCCTGGCGGGAGAGGGGTTGGGGTGAGGGGGAAGCCGTTGTAAAGTCCAGCCCCCTCGCCCCTCTCCGGCCAGGAGCGAGGGGCTGCGCCGCCTACCACAACCCCCACAGCTTCCACCACGCCATCCCCACCGTCAGCCAGACCACGATGTTGACCACGGACATCACGAACCCCACCTTCCACCAGGTTCCCTGGCTGACGTAGTTCAAACTGAAGACGATCGGCGCCGGCGTGGTGCCGTAGTGCGTCAGGCCCGCCGAGAAGTTGGCGAAGTAGGCGAAGCAGGCAACCACCAGGAACGGCGGCGCGCCCGCGGCGATCAACACGCCGACGAACGCCGGATACATCGACAACAAATGCACCGTGATGCTCGCGAACGCATAGTGGGCGTAGAAATAGATGAGCAGCGTCACCAGGAACAGCGCCACCAACTCCAGCCCGCCGAGATGATCCACGACCCAGAGGGCGAACTGCTTGGTCAGTCCCATTTCCTGGAGTTGCAGCCCCAGTTGCACCAACCCGCCGTACCAGATGAAGACGTCCCAGGCGCCCTTCTCGCTGATGGCGTCGTTCCAGGTCAGCACGCCGCTCAGGAAGAGCACGCCCGCGCCGCTCAACGCCACGACGGCGGTCCAGTCCGAGGACTTCATGTCGGGCAGCACGTTGAAGACGCCCTTGGCGATCCACAACCCGCAGACACCGACGAACGTGCCGAGCAGCACCCAATCATGGCGTTTCAGCGGCCCCATTTCGCGCAGTTGCTCGGCGGCAAAGGCAGCAGCGGCCGGCGTGCGGGTGATCTCCGGCTTCTGCCAGCGGTAGATCAGCCAGGGGACGACCAGCAGGCTGACCAGCGCCGGGGCCAATGCGTACAGGGTCCAGGTCGTGTAGCTCAGGATGAACGGCCCGCCAGGCACGTCCTGGGTCGCCTCGGCCGCCTGCTTGGCCGCCAGCGGGTTGCTCGCTTGCCCGGTGAGGAACAGGGCGCAGGCGACCACGTCGCCCTGGTAGAGCGTCAGCATCAGGAACGTGCCGAGCAACCCGGCCGACCGGCCCGGGTGCGATTTGTACAGCTCCGCCAGACTGCGCGTGATCGGCAGCAACACACCGCCGACGCGGGCCGCGTTGGAAGGAATCATGCCGGCGAGCAGCGTATCCGTGGCCAGCAGCGCGTAGCTCAGGCCGAGCGTGGTGCCGCCGAGCAGCCGGACGAAGCCGAGGGCGATGCGCCGCGCCAGGCCGGTGTTGATGAAGGCCCGCGAGATGAAGTACGCGGCCAGCACCAGCCAGACGGTGGAATCGGCGTAGCCCGCGAGCGCGGTCTTCATGTCGAGCGCGCCCACGATGACCGTGCCCACCACGCCGAGCAGCACGACGGCCCCGCCCGCCAGCGGCCTTAGCATCAGGGCCAGCACCACGGCGAAGAAGATGGCCAGCAGCCGCCAGCGGGGCGCGGGCAGCCAGGTCTCTTCGTGGATGGCCGCCGCCAGCCAGATGCCCAGCCCCAGGGCGACGATCAGTGACCAGGCCAGCCAGGGCGGCACGGCGGGCTGTTCGTCCTTGCCGCCGCCTGCCGGCTGGGCTACCTCGGCGGCCTGCGGTTGTTCTGCCTCGGAATCGTGCGGTTGCATGCGTTGGCTCGACTAAAGGTCCGGTCGCGCTTGGCGAGTTTCGTAACCGGGATTCTACGGGCGGACGGCACCGGACGGCATCCCCGGCGCGTACCTTCTGCCCAGCGTGCAGGCGTCTGGAGATTTCCCCAGCGACGGGCGCGAATCGCCGCGCCCCTGCCGCGTGTCGCGGTCGGTATTTCCCCCTTGCAGGGTGCCGAAAAAAACCGACAGTCCCTCATTGCTCGTCGCCCTCGAAGGCAACGGCCCGGCGAACCCCGTTTCTTCGTTCGTAGTTCCGCCTTCAGGCGGCGAGCGACTCGCGGCTGTCAGGGCGTCGTTTCGCGACTGAGAGCGAGCGATTCGCCGCCTGAAGGCGGAACTACGAACACAACGGGCGCGGCGTCATTCGATCCCCCCACGAACGGCGTCGTCCACGCGGACGATAGCCGGGTCTGGTGCAGCACCGCGGATGGGTTTGCGGGATCGGGGCATGTTCGAGCGGTCCAGGGCACCGCGAGGCGGCATCGCTGTATGACGAGCGGACACGCCACCTCGGGAACAACTCGGTGCTGGGTCTCTGGGGTGTGATATTACGCCTGCTGCTCAGGCGCGGACCCGGACAATACCATCAGCCGCCGCGGCGCTGACGGCGCGAAGTAGGGACTCCTCTGACTGGCGCGCGGCCGACACGGTCCGCGCTGAACGAGTTTTGTTGGGCGCTGTTCCAGCGCGTTTTCGGGCCGCTGGCGGCCGAGCGTTTTGCAACCGGCTGGCACGGTCCGCACAGCGGACCCTACGAGATTCTGTAGGGTCCGCTGTGCGGACCGTAGCGCCTGCAGCCTCACTTCCTCCCACCATCGCTTTTCGGGGTACGGTCATTCAAGCCCAGTTCGCGCGAATTTCACAGGTTGCAGTCCGTAGGTCAGGCTTTCCAGCCTGACAGCAACGCCCGCGCCGGACCGCCAGCCCGGGGCGCTGCGGTCAGGCTGGAAAGCCTGACCTACGAAGTTGGCGTATGCGGTCGCATCGTTGCACCCGCGCCCAACTGGTTTCCAGGCCGCACCCTGCGACAGCGTAACGTATACTGGAGAGACGCTCGTCGAGGCTGCCGCCCCGCCCGTTGTCACAGCAGGCCGTTCCAGAGCGTATCGAGTTCGTGGCCCACGTGCTTCGGGGATGCACCGTCATGAATGCCCTGGCTACCTGCCCGGATGCAAAGCTGCTGCAAGCCTTTCGGCTGGGTGAACTGTCCGGGCCGGAAAGCGCGGCGGTGGCGGACCACCTGCGCGCGTGCGCGGCCTGCGGCGCGCGCGGCGCGGATGAACTGCCCGCCCAGCAACCGCTCACCGCCGATCCGGACCCCACGCGCGGCCTCGGTCCCGCTCCGCTGCACGAAACCCAGGCCGGAGTGCCCGTTCCTCCCCGGCCAGCCGCCGGCGCGGGGCGTGCCTATTCGTTCCTGCAACCGCCGGAGAAGCCTGGCGAGATCGGCCGGCTCGGCAGCTTTCGCGTGCTGCGTCCGCTCGGCGAGGGCGGCATGGGCATGGTCTTCGACGCCGAGGAAATCACCCTGCGCCGCCGCGTCGCCCTCAAAGTCCTGAAGCCCGAGCTGCGCGGCCAGGCGGACATTCTCCAGCGCTTCATTCTCGAAGCCCGCGCCCTGGCAGCGCTCAAGCACGAGAACCTCGTCACGATCCACCAGGCCGGGCAGGAGCACGGCACCTTCTACCTGGCGATGGAACTGCTGGCCGGTGAATCGCTGGCGGCCTGGATGGCGCGCACCGGCCCGGCCCCGCTGCGCGACGTGCTGCGGCTTGGCCGCGAGATCGCCGCCGGGCTGACGGCCATTCATGGCCGCCGTCTGGTGCATCGCGACTTAAAACCCTCGAACATCTGGCTGGAAGCGCCGAAGGGCCAGGTCAAAATTCTCGACTTCGGCCTGGTGCGCCGCGTCCAGGAAGAAGCCCCGCTGACGCAGATGGGCATCGTGCTCGGCACGCCCGCGTTCATGTCACCCGAACAGGCGCGCGGCGACCGCGTGGATGGCCGCAGCGACCTCTTCAACCTCGGCATCATCCTCTACGCGCTTTGCACCAGCGTGAAGCCGTTTCGCGGCGACTCCAAGCTGGAAGTGCTCACCGCCATCGCCGCCGACCAGCCGCAGAACATCCTCGAACTGGCCCCGGCCACGCCACGCCCGCTGGTCGAACTCATCATGCGCCTGCTGGCCAAGAAGCCCGAAGGCCGCCCCGCCAGCGCCGAGCAAGTGATCGAAGTGCTGCAACGGCTCGAACGCGCCCCGCGCGCGGTCCAGCCGGCCCCGGTGCCCGTTCCGGAGCCGGTCCGCGCGCCGGAAGCCGCCCCGGCCGCGCTGCCGAAGCTCGAACACGCGCCCCGGCCGCGCCGCCAGCGGCCCGCGCCGTCGCCGCGTCTCAGTATGCCCGTGATCCTGCTCTCCTGCCTGGCGGTGCTGGGACTGCTCGCGCTGGGTCTGGCCATCTACTCCCTGGCCAGCGGGCCGTCGAGCACACCGCCGCGCCCCACGCAGGTCGCCGTCGTGCCGCCCAAAGCCACGGTGCGCACGCCGCCGCCGCCCACCGAGGCGAAGCAACCGGCGAAGGTCGATCCGCAACCGAAGGTCGTCGAACCGCCGCCGCTGCCCGAACCCAAGGTCGAGCCGCCACCCGAACCGGAACCCGTGCGCATCTACCTCGACGAGCTGAAGCCGAGCGCGGCCGAGAACTGGCCGGTGTTCAAGAACCCGCGCGTGGTGCAACCGCCCAAGTTCGACCGCCTGATGGTCAAGGGCGAACCACTGCCGCACGGCATCTACATGCACCCGCCGCCCTTGCTGCTGGGCCGCTACACCAGCATCAGCTACAAGCTCGACAAGAAGTACGCGGTCTTTCGTACCGGTGTCTCGCTGCTCGACGCCGCCCCCGCCGGCTGCTCCCCCGTGTTCTTCGCGGTCCACGGCGACAAGAAGCTGCTGCACGAATGCAAGCCAGTCGCCACGCAGCACGACGCGCAGCTCTTCGGCCTCTCGGTCAAGGGCGTGGATGTACTGACGCTCTCGGTCACGACCAAGGGCGCGGATATCCGCGGCGCGCTCGCCGTCTGGATCAACCCGTCGTTGCAGGAATAGCCGCGCTCGCCACCGACACCACTGGTATCTCCACAAGTCGGAGTCGGAAGGACACGGCATCGGTGCCACCGCCCAAGCATGGCACCTAGTGGAGTGTCCAGGGAGTGCTTGCCTGACCGCCAGCAGTACGTCGGGCTTTCCAGCCCGACACGTCGCGCCGGCGATTTGCGGTGTCGTCGCGCGGGCGCGGCCAGCCTCTGGCGCGACGTGTCGGGCTGGAAAGCCCGACGTACTGCGAGCAGCCATTCCCTGGACATCGCACTAGATACCAATGGACACCACACCACCCCTGGCTCAAACGTGCCATGTCCCCTCTCTTCCCAAACCGGCCGTGCGTCCTGCCCGTTTTCTCATTTCCACGGAAGGGCCAGGCGCGTATCTTCGAGGAAATGCCTTCTGGTTCCGCGCATCCAGACCCGATGAAAGGTTCGGTCCATGAACCCAGACACGCGCCGCGGTGTCCGCGCCCTGGTTAGTTGCTGGCTGCTCCTGGGCCTGGCCCTCCTGCTGGCCCGAGGCGACGATGCACCGCCGCGCGCCCGGACGCCCGGCTGGTTGCTGCCGACGCCCGAGATCGAGGCGGACCCCCAGCTGCCCACGCTCGCCCAGGTCGTCGGCCATCGCTGGGGCCAGGATATTTCCAGCCATGCCGAGATCGAGCGCTATTGCCAGGCGCTGGCCAAGGCCGCGCCGGAGCGCTGCCGGCTCGTGGAATACGGGCGGACATATCAGGGTAAGGCGCTCTACTACCTCATCCTCAGTTCGCCAGAGAACTTGAAGGCGCTGGAAGCCATCCGCACGCGCAACCTGGCGCTGGGCGATGCGCGCACGACCACGGCGAGCCAGGCGGCCGAGATCGCCGCGAAGTCGCCGGCGGTCGTCTGGCTGGCCTACTGCGTTCACGGCAACGAGACTTCGCCCTCCGATGCGGCGCTGCTCACGGCCTATCACCTTCTGGCCGACCGGCGGGCGCAGACCCGCGAGTTGCTGGAGAAGCTCGTCGTGGTGATCGATCCCGTGCAGAACCCGGACGGACGCGACCGCTTCGTGAACTACCATCGCGACCGGCGCGGCGTCACCGACCAGGACCACCCGCTGGCCGTGGAGCGGCTGGAACAGTGGCCCAGCGGCCGACTCAATCACTATCTGTTCGACATGAACCGCGACTGGTATCTGCACACGCAGAAGGAGACGGCGGCCCGCGTCGCCGCGTTCCTGCGCTGGAAGCCGCAGATTTTCGTCGATGCGCACGAGATGGGGGCGGATAGCTCGTTCTTCTTCGACCCCTCCTCGGAGCCGCACAACCCGCACGTCCTCGCCCGGCAAAAGGACTGGCAGATGAAGATCGGCCGGCACCACGCCGAGCTGTTCGACCGCAACGGCTTCGCGTACACGACGCGCGAGATGTTCGACGGCTTCGGGCCGCAGTACGGTTCCACCTGGCCCATCCTGCACGGTTCGGTGGCGTTTCTCTGGGAGCAAGCGGGCGTGCGCGGCCGGGTCATCACGCGCGAGGACCAGAGCAAGCTCTACTATCACGACGGTGTGCGCCATCACTACATCAGCGGCCTGGCCACGCTGGAGGCCGCCGCCCGGTCGCGCCAGCAGTTGCTGCTCGATTTCCACAAGAACGCCGCCGATAGCATCACCCTCGGCGAGACCGGGCCGATGCGCGCCTTCTATCTCCTGGAAGGCAAGCGCCCGGCGCGCGCGGCGGACCTGGCGCGGCTGCTCCAGCGCAACGGCATCGAGGTCCGCCGCACCACCGCGAGCGGCAAGACTCCGGCCGCCGAGATCGTCGGCCAGACCGCTCGCGAGTACACCATCCC
>JAEUIF010000568.1 GCA_016795185.1 Planctomycetia bacterium
GACCCCGTTTCGCACCGGCTCTCACGGCCGCCGCGCCGTGATGACCGACCGTCAGCGGGAGGATCGAAAATCATGGCAGGCATGCGTTGGGCGCTCTGCGCGATGGTGTTGGGGCTGGTGGCTTCGTCCGGGTGCTGCCGCTGGTGCGAGCGCTGGTGCGCCGACCGTAATCCGCCGGCCGTGGCCAGCTACCCGCAGCAGCAATGCGTGCCCTGCTGCCCGGTCGTATGCTGCCCGCCGGGTGGTGCTGCCCCCGCACATTATCCGCCGGCGACGGCCCCGGTGCCCGGTCAGCCTTCGAGCTGGCAGCGGACCTACACGCAGCCGGTCAGCGGCAATTGCTGCCAGTAGTCGCACCGTTCAATCGGCGGCGTGCTGTCCGTGGTTGAGGTCGTACCAGCGACGCAATTCGGCGTCGCCATGTTGGAGTGCGCTGCGGCCAATCCAGAGTGAGGCCGCTCCCATCCACACCGGCCCCAGCGCCCAGAGAGGGCCGGGCGGGCCTTTCAGGGCGCTGTACACGCTACCGGGCGGGAAGAGGAGGCCCAGCAGCGGCCAGCCCGCCGCGTACACGACGTAGGTCGCCGCCGGTAAGCCCAGCGTCAGCAGGGTGCCCAGGCCGTTGGCCTGCGAGCCGCGCGAGAAGCCGCGAAACCCCAGCACGAAATACAGCTGCCAGAGCAGCCCGGCGGTGAGCAGCGCCGCTGCCGCTTGCCAGCCAGTCGCCTGTCCCGACCACCACGCCGCCAGCCAGAGCAGCACCGCCGTCCAGAAGTAACCGCGCCCGCGCCGCCAGGCAGCCGCGCGCGCGGCTTTCCAGTAGTCAAGCGGTTCCAGTTCCGTCAACAGCAGCAACTCCAGTCGCCGGCAACGGTCCTGCGTGCTGTTGTCCCACAGCCCGTACTGCCAGGCCGCCGGCACCGCCGCCAGGATTACCAGTGCCGTGGCGATCACTGGAATCCCACCCATCGCGTAGTCGAAGATCACGAAGACGATCTTGCCCAGCCAGCTCGGCCAGGACGCTGCGAAGACGGTATGGGCCGCGTACAACGTACCGAAACCGGCGGCCAGCCAGAGGTTGGCCTGCCCGGCATACTCGGTGACCCGGCGGACCGCCCACCAGGTGAGCGGCTGGTCGCCGATGCTGCCCCGATTGCCCCCCTTCGGATCGAACGCGGGCCGGTAGTGCCGGTCCTGGAAATGCCCGCGCAACCGGCTGGCCGCACGCACCAGCAACAACCCCACTACGGTCAATGCAGCCAGTTCCAGGCCGAGCATCCGTTCCTGAGCCACCAGCGGCGGCATCTTCGCGTCCGGCTCCATCCAGCCCTGCATGACCCCGAACGGATTGAGTTCGTGGAAAGCGCGAAAGCTCCACATCAGGTAGCCGCCCACGTCGAAGGGCAGCCATTCCAGCCAGCTTTTCAGATGTTCGCCAGCCAGCACGCCCAGGCCCAGGTAAACGAGGATGCCCGCGAAAATCACCCGTTCGCCGAGCTTGCGGATCAGCAGCGGTTCGTAGGCCCAGGTCGTCAGCCCCAGTGCGGTAACGGCTCCCCAGGTGAACGGCATGAAGAGCAATGGCCCCAGGTCGGACGGCAGGAGCTTGCCTTCCAGTATCAGCCAGACCAGCACGGGCAGGCCCGAAAGGGTAATCAGGGCGAAGCGGGCCAGACCGGTCAATGCCTCGGAGAGGAAGACGCCGCGCGGCAGCTGCGGGGTGATAAGCAGGAACTCCAGAGCCTGGCTTTTCGGAATCTGCGTCAGCCGCCAGCCGACCAGCAAGGCCCCCTCGACGATGCCCGTCACCAGTAGCAGTTGCCCCAGGAGGACGGTTCCCGTCGGCGAGCGATTGACCACGGACAACACGGCCGCCAGCAGCACCAGCCCATGAATGACGACGGCGCGGCGAAACGCGCGCTGCCGGGTCGGCGACAGCATGGCCAGCGCCAGGTTCTGCGCGAACATAAAGCAATCCTCGGTCGCTCGCCAGGGCGCGGACATCATTCCGGGTAGGTCAGGCTTTCCAGCCTGACAGCAGCGCCCTGGATGTGCCGCCCGTCGAGGGCGGTTCGTCAGGCTGGAAAGCCTGACCTACGGGCCCAACCTCGGGCGGAAGTTCTCTGCTTTAATGGTAGCACGAAGGGAAAGTCGGCCGGCGAAATGAACGAGCAGCGCCATCAACCGACCACGACCTTGGACAGACGGGCAATGAAATCCTTGCACGACGGCCAGCGATCCTGCGGCGTGGGATTGAGCGCCCGCATGACGATCGGCCGCTCGGACTCAGGCAGCATCGTCAGGTCGGGGGCCATCCGGACGAAGCCCTTGACGAAGGTCGCGGGCGTATCGTTGAACGGCATTCGGCCGGCGCGCATCTCGCAGTAACTGACCGCGAGGGCGTACTGGTCGGTCCAGTCGCTCAGCCGACCCTGAAAGACCTCGGGCGGCGTGTAGTTGAGGGTGCCAGCCCGGCGGTGGAATTTCAAGGCCGCCGAGGTTGGTGAAGCCAGGCCGAAATCCGCGACCTTGACCGTGTCGCCGAAAAGGAGCAGGTTGCTCGGTTTAATGTCGCAGTGCTGGAAGGCGACGCGCCGACCTTCCAACATGTGCGTGCGACTGTTCATGAAGTCGATGCCCGCCGCTGCCTGGCTGAGGTACAGGCAAACCTGCTCGCCGACGATGGGCGTGTGGAACTCGGTCATGTAGGCTTCGAGCAAGTCGAGCAGGCTGCCGTCGGCCAGTTCCATGGCGATAACGATGTAGCCGAGATGCGCCCAAACGCGCTCGATCCGGCACAGGTTGGGATGTTCGAGCTTGCGGACGGCTTCGATGGACCGGATTTCCTTGGCGGCGGCCAGGCCATCGTTGCACTGCATGAACTTGAGGGCGATCGTGCCGCCGGTGGGCGTTTCCGCTTCCCAGACCTCGGCAAAGCCACCCCGCCCCAGCACCTGACGGAGGCGGTAGCCGGGGTACGGTTCCATTCCGGGATTTAGCGGCACCGCGTTGCTCACAGACCGCGGTTCCTTCACACGCTGTGCGCCGGCGCAGACACGGAGCGAGCGCCGGTTCATCGCTGATCCGACGTAGGGGTCTCGCCTGCGGTTGCCGTCCGGCAGCAGGATGTTGGGGCAACGATCAGGGTCTTTCCGCGATCCCTGCATGAGAGGTAGTGGATCGCGGGAGATGACCGACCGTGAATATGCTAATCGTAATATGTGGAAAGACTTCTGGCCAGCGGAAATTGCCGGTGGCCGGTCGATCCGACCAGCTGGTCTCGCTGGTTCGTTACATTTCGATGAAGTTCTTCAGCAGCTGCGGACCTTCGCTGGTGAGAAAGCTCTCCGGATGAAACTGCACCCCGTGGAGCGGCCAGGACTTGTGGCGCACGCCCATGATCTCGTTTTCGTCCGTCCAGGCCGTGACCACGAACTCGGGGTGCTGGAAAGTATCCCGCTTGATGACCAGGCTGTGATAGCGCGTCGCCTCGAAGGGATTCGACAGTCCCCGGAAGACGCCCTGGTCGTCGTGGTGGATCGGCGACGTCTTCCCGTGCATCACCCGATAGTTGCGCACCACCTCGCCGCCGAAGACGTGGCCGATGCACTGGTGCCCGAGGCAGACGCCCAGCAGCGGCGTCGTCGGCGCGAAGCGGCGGATCACGTCGTTGGAGACGCCGGCTTCCCTCGGCGTGCATGGCCCTGGCGAGACGATGATATGGCTCGGCTTCAACACGGCGATACGGTCCGCGTCGATCTGGTCGTTTCGGAAGACCTGTAACTGGATATTCGGGTCCAGTTCGCCCAGACGCTGCACCAGGTTGTAAGTGAACGAATCGTAGTTGTCGATGAGTACGATCATGGCGGTCGGCCTGGTCCGGCAGGTTTCCGGCGAGCGGCGGGCGTCAGCCCCCGGTTGGTGCGGGAAAACAGCGGGCGGACGCCCCCCGCTCGCCCCGAGGGGGTTTGCCGTGCTTCGCCGGGCAGGGGTGGGGGCGGG
>JAEUIF010000575.1 GCA_016795185.1 Planctomycetia bacterium
GGGAGCATCATTCTGGACCCAGTGACTGGCGTCGGGCAGCCGTTCGATGCGGAGGTTGGGCACCCAGGGCTCCAGCCCTTCGGTGAGGCGCGGGCCGAGATAGCGGTCGCGCAGGCCCCAGATAAGCAGCGTCGGCACCTCGGTGCGGGGGTTACGTGCCTGGCGAGTGGGCAACGAACGGAACGCGGCCCGGTAGTAGTTGATGGCGGCGGTCAGCGCGCCGGGTTGCGCCATCGCTGCCTTTAGCAATTGGATATCCTCGCCCGTGTAAGCGTCTCGCCGTGCAGGGTCTGCGCGGAACAGGCGGTCGAAGGAGGCGAAATTCCGCCGGGCAATGGCCCACTCCGGCAGCCAGGGAAGCTGAAAGACGAACATGTACCAGGACCGGCGAAGTTGCGCGAAGGTCCGCAATTCGCGCAGGAACGCTTCCGGGTGCGGGGCGTTGAGGATGACTAGCTTCTCGACGGCCTCCGGATGACGCAGGGCCGTCTCCCAGGCGACAGCACCGCCCCAGTCGTGGCCGACCACGACGGCCCGTTCCTCGCCCGCGTGACGGATCATTCCAACCACGTCCTGGCAGAGCAGTTCGAGGTGATAGCTGGCGACGCCTGGCGGCTTCTCGGACAGGTTGTAGCCGCGCAGGTCGGGCGCCAGCACGTGGAAGCCCGATTCGACGAGTGCGGGCAGTTGCCGTCGCCAGCAATGCCAGCACTCCGGGAAGCCGTGGAGCAGCACCACCAGCGGCCCCCGACCCGCCTCGACGTAGTGCAGGCGGACGCCGTTCACGGTGGCTTCGCGGTGGGCCAGAAGTGATTCCTGCGGCGCGGAGTCGGGCATGGGAAGCGTCGATCTGCGTTCGTAGTTCCGCCTTCAGGCGGCGAGTCGCTCGCCGCCTGAAGGCGGAACTACGAACGGGCACTCGGAGCAAAATTTCAACCGCGAAACAGGAACGTGGTCAGCACCAGCATGATGAAGTTGTTCAAGCCGTGACCGACCATCGCCGGAATCAGGGTGCCGCGCCATTCGCGGGAGATGTTCAAGCCGTAGGCGATGGCCATCAGCACCGGCACGCCCAGCCAGCCCTGGGGATGCACCACCGCGAACAGGAAGCCGACCACCGTGGCGCTGGTCAGCATGCTCGCCGCGGCACGCCAGGCCCCGGTGGCTTCCCGGAGATGACGGTAGAGGATGCCGCGGAACATGATCTCCTCGACCACCGGCGCGACGACGCTGGCCAGGAACAGCAACTGCAAGAGTTGCCACCAGCCGGCCTGGCCCAGATTCTCGGCAATCGGGTGTGACGGCGGTGGGGAGGCGTCGGTGCCCTGCACCCAGCCCTGGATTTTCATGAGCGCCAGCACGATCAGCAGGCCGACGGCCAGTAACGGCAACGACATGATGTAGGTGAAGATGCCGAGCAACGGCTCAGCCCAGGGGCGGCGGCCCCAGGTCAGGCCGATCTCCGCGCGCACTTGCCGCCACGGAACACCCCAGGCCACCGGCCAGGCCAGCACGACCAGCGTCAGCAGCATGCCCAGGCCTTTGGTCGCATCGGGCAGGTTGTCGAGCAGAGGGAAGCGGAACAACTGGCTCAGGCCGACGAACAACAGCAGCCAGAGGGCAAAAGTCTCCGCGTACAGCCCGCCCGTACCGGACGGCGGGCCGATGCCGGACTTCAGCCGGCCGTACCAGGCCAGCAACACCACCACGAGCAGCACCACGAACCCGACCAGGCCCAGCCCGCCGAAGATCACCAGCGCGCCGATCAGCGTGAAGCAAGTGCGCAGCGCGCCGCTGAGCAGCGTGTCGCGCCGGGCAGGGTCCGGGCCACCTTCAGGGTTCAGGGCCAACTCGCCCATCCAGCCGAGTTGCGTGCGCAGCTCGGTACGCTCGACGTCGGTCACCGAAGGAGCGTCGAACTGCTGTCGCTCGTAGTCGCCGTACAGTCGCCGCAGAATGGACACCAGGCGGGCAACCGGCTCCGCCTTGATCTCGGCGAGTTCGGCCAGTGCCTGGGTCGGTCCCTTGAGTTCGCCCGCGAAAATGGCAAAGCGTATTTGCTGCGTGGGTGTGCCGGCGGCGACCGCCTGCTTGGAGTCCTGGTAAATGCGTTCATCGGCGGATGGGTCGAAGCCGCGCAGCAACTGGTAGGTGCCAACCAGGTAACGGAAGGTGAAATCTTCGGACTGATCCTGGATATTGCGCAGCGTCGTATTGCCGGCCGACCGCCGGGCCAGCGCGACCTGCACGAAGATGCCGGCGACGATGGTCAGGATGACCAGCCAGGCGAGCACCGTCCGCCAGCGCCGCGAGCGGAAGGGCTGGACGGTGGGAAGTGGTTCGTCCGGACCGAAGTCCGCCGGCCGCGCCGTGATCGGCTCGTGCGGGGGTGGCACGGGCTGGTCGGGAGAATGCATGAAGCGGCTGGCCTCAAGCCTCGGTCTTGCGGTGGTGCAACAGGGTGGACCCGACGCCGGGCACCAGGCAGGCGAGGACGAAGGCGCTGAAGCACAGGAAGACGCCGTCGAGCGGCAAGCGCGGGCCGCTCAGCCCTTCGGCGTGGGTCAGAATGTACGGCAAGGGCACCCACATTACAGCCAGAGCCAGCGGCTGGGTCTCGGCGCGCCAGAGATGCGTCCAGCGCCAGCCGAGCACACCGAGCAGCAGCATGCCCAGCAGGATGCCGACCAGCAGCGCGGGATACGGCGAGCCTTCGGGCAGGGGTGGAGCGTCGCCCGGCGGCTGCCGCCAGAACTGCCGGCGGTTGAACCAATCCTCGCCGAAGAAGAAATACAGGCCGGCCATCAGGCGGCGCTGCAAGGTG
>JAEUIF010000607.1 GCA_016795185.1 Planctomycetia bacterium
TTGCGGGCGGTTGCCTGGAAGCTACCGATCTGCTGCCCAACAACGGCCGGCTCTTCTTCCCCGCCAAGGGCAACCTCGCGTACCAGAAGGGCGGCTGGGGCGGGGCGATGTCGATGTGGATCAACTTCGATCCCGACACGATGCTGAAGGGCAAGTTCTGCGACCCCGTGCAGATTACCCATAAGGGCGCGCACAACGGCGCCATCTGGTTCGACTTCAACGATGCCAAGCCGCGCGACATGCGGCATGGTGCGTATACGGCGTTGAAGGAGGGTGAGAAGCCGATCCCCGAGGAAGACGCCAAGGCCCCGCTGGTGCGCGTGCCGAAGGTCGGCTTCAAGAACGGCGACTGGCATCACATCGTGCTGAGCTGGAAGAACTTCGACACGGGCAAGCCGGACGCCGTCTCCCAGTTCTGGGTCGATGGCAAGCTGATCGGCGAGGTCAAGGACCGGGCGATCAGCATGGACTGGGACATCGATCAGGTGGGCATCTACACCGCCATCAGCTACATCGGCCTGCTCGACGAGTTCGCGCTGTTCAACCGACCGCTGACGCCCGACGAAATCGCTGCCCTGCACAAGAAGCCGGGGGCGCTGCAACCGTTGAAGAAGGCCGCCGTCGGAGTGAAGCCGGAAGATGAGATTGCGCGGCTACTGCAAAAGGCCCCCACGGGCAATCCGCCGCAGCCACCGAAGTTTCCTTGCACGGCCGAGGTTGCCCAGCAGTATCAGCAAGAGTATGCGAAATGGCTCGGCGTGCCGGTCGAGTTCACCAATAGCCTCGGCATGACCATGCGCCTCATTCCGCCAGGTACCTTCCTGATGGGCACGCCCGACGATGAGCCCGGCCGCTCGAAAGAATACGACGAGATGCAGCACCAGGTCACGCTGACGCAACCGTACTACCTGGCGAGGCACGAAACCACGGTCGCGCAGTTCCGCAAGTTCGTCGAGGCCACGAAGTACGAAACGGATGTGGAAAAGAAGGGCGGCGGCAACGCCCACGACGAGAAAGCAGTCTGGCAGCATCGGCCGGGTACGCAATGGCGCAAGCCGGGCTTCGCCGGTCCTTTCGAGTTGAAGGACGAGCAGCCGATCGTGCATGTCAGCTGGACGGACAGCAAGAATTTCTGCAAGTGGCTGAACGCCTCGTTTAGCCGCGACCCGCAGGGGAGCGCTCCGACCTACGACCTGCCGACCGAAGCCCAGTGGGAATACGCTTGCCGGGCCGGCAACGCGGGACGCTACACCTGGGGCAGCGACGAAGACACCAGCGGCAAGGCGATCAACTGCGGCGACCGGGCGCTGAAAAAAGCACAGCCGGCCTGGCCGCGCACCGTGATGGACATGGACGACGGCCATGCCTTCCTGGCCCCGGTCGGCAGTTATCGCGCCAACGCTTTCGGCCTGCACGACATGCTCGGCAACGTCTGGGAGTTTTGCGGCGACCGTTACCGCACGTTCACCAAGGAAGCGGCGACCGATCCCATTGGCAAGGACGAGAAACGCGGCTACGCGGTGCGCGGCGGCGGCTGGAGCAACGTGGCGGCCGACGTGCGCAATGGCAGCCGCAACGCCGACCCGCCGCACTTCGGGCACAGCAACCTGGGCTTTCGGGTGGCGCTGGTGCTGCCGGTGAAGAAATAGGCTGAGAGTGAGTTACCCAGCCTCAAGCACCGTTCGTGGTAATGCGCAAATTTCGACAGGTGCTGGCGTAGGTCGCTTCCAAGTCGATCGGGATGCAAATCTCTCGTTGCAACCAGAGCGGCATCGTCGGTAGCAGTCTACCCAGGGCCAGGCTCTCTTGCCAGATATCGACCACCGTCTGTTGATTGCGCTGCACGGGTCGATAGGCCGTGGTGTAGAGGTCGGCTTGCAAGGGTGCTGCCCCAGCTCGCAAGCGGGCCAGCAAGTCGTTGTGCAGGTTGCCCGGACGTTCGGTCACGACATCAATCAGGAGCAGGCCCGCGCCCTGCTGTAAGTAACCAGCACACTTGGAAACGAAGGCGTCGCGCTCTGCTGGGCCATGCTTGTTCGATGGGCTGATGAGTTCAATGGCTCCCACCAGCACGAGGCCGCCCATGTTGGACGTGACCGTGATTTCGACGACATCCGTGAAAGTCGTCAGCGGCACGGACAGGGCGGGCGCACCAGGTATCCAGCCCGTGGGCGCACTGGGTTGTCCTTCCTCCCTCAGTGCCGCCACGTCAATCTCAATGCCGAACATGACATTCGGTTCGGCGTAGTAGCCTTGCGGCAATCGTTCATTCAGATCATAAGCCAGCGTCGTCGCCCAAGCATGATGAAACGCATGCCACTGGCGCGGCCCTCGCAGCGGCGGATGGAAGTGGTCTTGCAGGGGCATGAACAACACTCCGATAGCCAGAGCGTTTGGAACGCTTCTGCGAAGCGTCGCGAACCGACGGACTACAGCACTCGATTGTAGATTGTAATCGCCGTTCACGCATGCAGCAGCATCTTCAGCGGGTTCTCCAGTAGGTCCGCGATGCGCCGGCAGAAGCGGGCCCCGTCCGCGCCGTCGATGACGCGGTGATCGTAGGACAGCGACAGCGTCAGCATCAGGCGCGGCGTCACCTGGCCGTCCTGGATGACCGGCTGCAAGCGGGCGCGCGACAGGCCGAGGATTGCCACCTCCGGCCAGTTGACGATGGGCGTGAACGAGACGCCGCCCAGGCCGCCCAGGTTGGAGATCGTGAAGCAACCGCCGCGCATGTCGTCCACGCTGATCTGCTTGTCGCGGGCGCGCTGGGCGATCTCCGTGAGTTCGCTCGCCAAACCGTAAACGGTTTTTTGGTCCACGTCGCGGATCACCGGCACCAGCAGGCCGCGGTCCGTATCGACGGCGATGCCGATGTGAACGTAGTGCTTGAAGATCAGCTGGCCTTTCGCCAGGTCGATGCTGCTGTTGAACTGCGGAAACTCGCGCAGCGCGATCGCCGCCGCTTTCAGGGCGAAGCCGGTGACGGTCAGCTTCGGGCCGTTGCCTTCCTGCGATTTACGAAAGGCTTCCAGGTCGGTGATGTCCGCCAGGTCGTGCTGCGTGACGTGCGGGATCAGGTTCCACGCGCGGCTGAGATGCTCGGCGGTCTTGCGCCGCACCTGCTCCAGCGGTTTCTTCTCGATGCCCCCCCAGCGCTCGAAATCGGGCAGCGGCGGCGCGGCGACCGGTCCCGCGGCGGCGCTCACCGGCGTCAGGCCAGTGGCCAGCTGGCGCACGTAAGCCTTCACATCTTCCGGCGTGACGCGGCCGGCGGGCGCGGTGCCCGTCACCAGTTGTAAATCGATGCCGAGTTCGCGGGCCAGGCGGCGCGTGGCCGGGCCGGCGGGAACGGGTTTGTCGGTCCCCGTCGTTGCGCGCGGCTGCACGGGACGTTGCGAAGCCGCCGGCAGCCTCGACTGTGGTTGTGATACCGCCTGTGGCTGGGGTTGCGGCGGTGAAGCCGTCTGCGGCTTTTCGGTCGTGGGTTCCGCCTTCTCCTGCGGCTGCGCCGGGACGGCCCCGTTCGCGCCGTCGAGAACGCACAGCGTCTGGCCGACCGTCACCTGGTCGTCCTTCTGGACCAGCACCTGCGTCACCTTGCCGGCCTCGGGCGCCAGCACCTCGACGGCGGCCTTTTCCGCTTCCACTTCAACCAGCGGCTGCCCCTGGACGACCGTCGCGCCGGCCTCGACTTTCACGTCGAGCACCTTGCCGCCTTCCAGGTTTTCGCCCAGTTTCTGGAGTTTGATCTCGGTGGCCATGCCTCTCCTCTGATTCGTCTTTATGTATCCCTCGCCCCTTGCGGGAGAGGGGCAGGGGTGAGGGATTAGACCTGTGAGGTTTACCGTTGAGATCGACCCCTCACCCCCACCCCTCTCCCGCAAGGGGCGAGGGGCCGTGTATGGTGACGCGCGACGTCTCAAACCCGCCACGGAGTTGCTTTTTCCGGATCGACGCCCAGCTGCTGGATGGCGTCCTGGGCCACGGAGGCGTTGAGCTGGCCGCGCCGGGCGAGTTGCCCCAGGGCCGCGATGACGATGCTTTCCGCGTCGATCTCGAAGAAGCGCCGCAGTTGCGGCCGGCTTTCGCTGCGGCCGAAGCCATCGGTGCCGAGGGCGTACAGGCCGCCCGGCACCCAGCGGTCGATCATTTCCGACACCGAGCGCATGTAGTCGCTCGCCGCCACGAACACGCCCTGTTCCTTTTCCAGCAAGGTCTCGACATAGGATTTGCGCGCCGGTTCCGCCGGGTGGAGCATGTTCCAGCGTTCGGCTTCCAGCGCGTCGCGGCGCAGCTCCTTGTAGCTGGTCACGCTCCAGACGTCCGTCGGTACGTGATACTTTTCTTCGAGTAGCGCCTGGGCGCGCAGCACTTCCCGCAGGATCGGCCCGCTGCCGAGCAGGTGGACCTTGGGAGGTGTCTTCCCCCTCACCCCCGACCCCTCTCCCGCCGAGGGCGAGGGGGAAGGAGCTTTCGCCGCCGCGAGCGCAGTGGGTTTGAACTTGTACATGCCGCGCAGCACGCCGTCGGCCACGCCGGTGGGCATCGGCGGCATCTCGTAGTTCTCGTTGTAGAGCGTGACGTAATAGAAGATGTTCTCGCCCTGCTCGTACATCCGCTTGATGCCATCCTCGATGATGAGCGCCAGCTCGAACGCGAAGGCCGGGTCGTAGGCCAGCAGGTTGGGCACCGTCGAAGCCAGCAGCAGGCTATGGCCGTCCTGGTGCTGCAAGCCCTCACCGTTCAGGGTGGTGCGGCCAGCGGTGCCGCCGAGCAGGAAGCCGCGCGTGCGCAGGTCGGCCCCCGCCCAGATCAGGTCGCCGATCCGCTGGAAGCCGAACATCGAATAGTAGATGAAGAACGGAATGGTCGGCGCGCCGTGCGAGGCGAAGGCCGTGCCCGCCGCGATGAACGACGACATCGCTCCCGCCTCGGTGATGCCTTCCTCCAGCAGCTGGCCGTTCTTGGCCTCGCGGTAAGCGGTCATCGTGTTGGCATCCACCGGCTCGTACAGCTGGCCGACGTTCGAGTAGATGCCGATGGTGTTGAAGAGCGATTGCATGCCGAAGGTGCGTGCCTCGTCCGGAATGATCGGCACGATCCACTTGCCCAGATGCTTGTCGGCCAGCAGTTTCTTGAGCAGGCCGACGAAGACCATCGTGGTGGAGAATTCGTTCGCGCCGCTGCCCTTGGAGAATTCCTGGAAGAGATTGGGCGGCAAGGCCGCGAGCGGCTCGCACTGGTTGCGGCGCGTCGGCAGAAAGCCGCCCAGCTCCTGGCGGCGGGCGCGGATGTACTGAATTTCGCGGCTATCGTCGTCCGGCCGGTAGAAGGGCGCCATGCCCACGTCGTCGTCCGACACCGGAATGCCGAAGCGGGTGCGGAATTCCTTCAGCTCTTCCTCGTTCAGCTTCTTCTGCTGATGCGTGACGTTGCGGCCCTCGCCGGTCTCGCCGAGGCCGTAGCCCTTGACGGTCTTGGCCAGGATGACCGTGGGCGCGCCGCGATGCTCCACGGCCGCCTTGTAAGCGGCGTAGACCTTCTCCGGATCGTGGCCGCCGCGGTTCAGCTTGGACAGCTGCTCGTCGGAGAGGTGCTCGACCAGCTTGAGCAATTCCGGATACTTGCCGAAGAAATGCCGGCGAATGTAAGAACCCGGTTCGACCAGGTACTTCTGGTACTCACCGTCCACGACTTCGCCCATGCGCCGGACCAGCAGGCCGTCCTTGTCGCGGGCGAGCAGCGGATCCCACTCGCTGCCCCAGATGACCTTGATGACGTTCCAGCCCGCGCCGCGGAAGGCGGCTTCCAGTTCCTGGATGATCTTGCCGTTGCCGCGCACCGGCCCGTCGAGGCGCTGCAAGTTGCAGTTGATGACGAAGATCAGGTTGTCGAGCCCCTCGCGGGAAGCCAGCGTCAGCGCGCCCAGGGATTCCGGCTCGTCGGTCTCGCCGTCGCCCATGTACGCCCAGACTTTTTGCTTCGAGGTGTCCTTCAGGCCGCGATGCTCCAGGTAGCGGTTGAAGCGCGCCTGGTAGATGGCCATGATCGCGGTCAGGCCCATCGACACCGTGGGGAACTGCCAGAAGTTGGGCATCAACCAGGGATGCGGATACGACGACAGGCCGCCGCCGGAACCGAGTTCGCGGCGAAAGTTGGCCAGGCGCGCGATCTTCAGGCGGCCTTCGAGAAAGGCACGCGCGTAGATGCCCGGCGCGGAGTGGCCTTGAAAGTAGACCAGGTCGCCGCCGCCGGGAGCGTCCGGCCCACGGAAGAAATGATTGAAGCCGATTTCGTACAGGGTGGCGGCCGAGGCGTAGCTGGAGATATGCCCGCCGATGCCGTCGGTGCGCTTGTTGGCGCGGACGACCATGGCCATCGCGTTCCAGCGGATCAGGCTCTTGATGCGGCGCTCCAGCTCGCGGCTGCCCGGAAACGGCGGCTGACGGCTGGTCGGAATGGTGTTGATGTAAGGGGTATTGGCCGTGAAGGGGATCTGCACGCCGGAGCGCACCGCCTTGTGCTTCAGTTCGTCGAGCAGGAAGCGGGCGCGATCCGGCCCGGCGGTGTGCAGGACGGCCTCCAGTGAATCCAGCCATTCCTTGGTTTCGAGCTTGTCGGCGTCTCCGTTGTGGGCTGTGCTGGGGACATAAATGTCCGACGACATGTCAGCAGGCTCCGTGCAAGAGAAGCGGACGAACGGAGGAGAGGCACTCCTCGTCCTACGGATTGGTGTACGGATGCGTGAGAGGGATGCCAGGGGGCCAGGGCGCCCGGGTAGATGGGAAGGTGGCCAGCACGGGTCCGTCAACGAGCAGGCCCGGCCGCAAGGGCCGGGCCTGCTCGGACGTGCGTTTCGTCGTCGCTTAGTGTCTGTCCCAGAAGCCCCTCGCCCCTTGCGGGAGAGGGGTTGGGGTGGGGGGTAAACGGCACGTTCACGGGCACTTCCACCCCTCACCCCCAACCCCTCTCCCGCAAGGGGCGAGGGGGGAAACCTTATGGGACAGACTCTTAGTAGCGGAAGTTGAACTGCAAGATACCTTCGATCGAGAACGGCTTCGGGCCGACGATGGGCGTGCCAGCGCCGAGCGTCAGCAAGGACCGTTCACCGAGGCCAACGTGCATACCAGCGGTGAGGACGACCACGTCCTGGTAGCGGACGCCGCAAGCATCGAAACCGCGGTTGTCGAGCGGCGTGGTCACATGGATTTCACCCGTGGGCGTGAGGGACGAAATGATCCCGTCAAAGCTCTCCCAGGCGCGATAGCCGACGCCCAGGCTGTTGAACAGCAGGACCGCGTCAATGTCCTGGGTCGGGATGACCACCGACGAGAAGCCCTGGACATACAGCAGGTCCGAGTTCCAGATGCCGCCGAGCCAGGGCTGGATCAGGACGGGGTCCAGCGTCTCGCCGGTGACGAGTTCGTAGTCGCGGCCGGTCGGGATGGTCACCACCAGGCCGCCCGACACGACGCTGCCCGTGTAGAGGTCGTTGATGAAGGCGTACTTGCCGATGAAGCTGAGGTTGCCGATATCGCTGAACTGGTCAGCGCCGTCTTGCTGCACGAACGGTACGCGCATGCCGAACGAACCGTCGCCGTCAAGGAACGTCCGTTCAAAACCAATGACTTCGCGGTGGACGTCGATGCGGCCAATCTCAGGGCCATTGATGCGGCCGTTGACGTCGTTGTAGTAGGTGTAGGTGAAGAAGACGCGGTTGGTCGGCCGGGGGCTTTCGTTGTCGCTGATCTTGAAGCCGCCGCGCGCGGCGAGGGGCACCTTGGCGGTCGCGGTGCCGCTGCCGACGGGGACGACGACGCAGGCGGCGCCGCCGATGAAATCACCCAGCATCTGAGGATTGAACGAGGAGGCGGCTTCCGTGCCCGCTTCCGGGGCCTGGGAGAAGGCATCCGTGGCTGGGGCCTGGGCCACGTCCGGCCGCGCTGGAGCCTGAGGCGTGGTCGGCGCCTGGGGAGTGCCCGGCACGGCCTGGAACATACCAGCCTGCTGAATGACGACCACGTCGGACGGTTGTTGACGATAACGGTATGGCCCAAAGCCCCACGCCACATTGGCGCAAAGAGCTAGACCGAAACTGGCTGCGCAGAGCAATCTGGATACGTTCACCAGGGGGATTCCTTTCCGTCTGGGGGCGAGCCTGGAAGACCGGGAGAGTGCAGGTCGAGGGAAGGCGATGACAGCGGACCGGTGCCGCGCTGCGAGGCGACCCGGAGTCACAAGAGTATCGGTCGTTAAATCGGGCAATCCGCAGGAGATGACCGCGCGGAGCGACTGGCACACCGCAGGGTTCCGTCACGATCCGAATAAATCGCCGCATCGGCGCAGTTTCGCGGGAAGTGACGCAACTGGGGTAAGCGGGCGAATCAGGAGGGGTTCCGTGACGAGGTGTGATGTCAAAAAACAGACCCGGCCGCCAGGGCCGGGTCTGTGGTGGGCGTCCGTCACGCTGTGTTTAGAAGCGGAAGTTGAACTGCACGATGCCTTCGACCGAGAACGGCTTCGGGCCGACGACCGGCGTGCCGGCGCCGATGGTCAGCAGCGACCGTTCGCCCAGGCCGATGTGCGTGCCGGCGGTGATGACGACGACGTCCTGGTAACGGATGCCGCAAGCATCGAAACCGCGGTTCTCCAGCGGCGTGGTCACGTGGATTTCAGCGGTGGGCGTGAAGGAGGTAAAGACGCCGCCCACTCCCTGCCAGGCGCGGTAGCCGGCCGCGATGCTATTGAACAACAGGACCGCGTCGATGCTCTGGGTCGGCACGACGACCGACGAAAAGCCCTGGACGTACAGCCGATCGGAGTTGTAGATGCCGCCGAGCCAGGGCTGGATCAGCACCGGGTCCAGTGTTTCGCCGGTGACGAGTTCATAGTCGCGGCCGGTCGGGATGGTCACCACCAGGCCGCCGGACAGCACGTTGCCCGTGGCGCGGTCGTTGATGAAGGCGTACTTGCCGATGAAGCTGAGGTTGCCGATGTCGCTGAAGTGGTCCGTGCCGACTTGCTGCACGAGCGGCACGCGCATGCCGAACGAACCGTCACCGTCGAGGAAGGTCCGCTCGAAGCCGAACACCTCGCGGTGGACGTCGATATTGCCGATGTCCGGCCCATTGATGCGGCCGTTGACGTCGTTGTAGTAGTTGTAGGTGAAGAAGACGCGGTTGGTCGGGCGGGGGCTTTCGTTGTCGCTGATCTTGAAGCCGCCGCGCGCGGCGAGGGGCACCTTGGCGGTCGCGGTGCCGCTGCCGACGGGGACGACGACGCAAGCGGCGCCGCCGATGAAATCACCCAGCATCTGGGGATTGAACGTGGTTGGGGCTTCCGTGCCGGCCTCGGGCGCCTGCGCGAAGGCGTCCGTCACGGGCGGCTGCGCCATGGGCTGCTCGGGGGCCTTGGCTTCTTCCTTCTTGCCCTCTTCCTTCTTGGGCTCTTCGACCTTGGGCACTTCCTGGTGCGGGCAGGCCGGCTCGATGATGACCGTGTCGCCGTGCTGCTTATTCTTGCTCCAGGGCCAGAAAGCCGACGCCTGGTTGGCGCACAGGCCCAGGCCCAGGCCGATCGCGAACAGATAGCGGTAGGTGTTCACCTAGGTGATCCTTTCGAGGTTGTGCTTCCTGCGAGCGAAGCAATGGAGAGAGAGCCAAGACGGAGGAAGGGCCGATCCCCTCGCGCCGCTCCAGACTTCGCCGGCGGGTATGGTGGTTATCGGCAGAATTTCATCGAGCGGGATTGAAGAACGGCCGTTCTGGAGCAGGACGAGGTGAATTCGGCATGGAGCAACACTTGCGGGCGGCAGAGTGCGCAGCACCGGCGCGGCCGGCCGGACTGGCGCTTCCCGCAAAGCAGGCGCGCGCCGGCGATTGCAATGGCAAGGGAGTTGTGGCGTAGACAGATTGTCTTTCTGGGTGCCCTGCCCACGGCTTTGCGTGGGCATGAGAACCCTGCGAGCGTCTCATGCCCACGCAGAGCCGTGGGCAGGGCACCCAAGACCCTGATGGGCAAGATGTCTCTTGCTCGTGCCCTATCTCGCCGTGCTTCCCTCCTCCAGCCGGCGGATCGCGTCCTTGAGGATCGAACGCAGCGAACGAATGTCGGCGGCCAGCGCGGTCTGGGCCTGGCGCAGCTTCTTCTTCAAGAGCGGTTGCAGGATGGCGCGGTGCTGTTCGGCGAGCGTGGCCACCAGGTCCGCGCCCACGGCGGCGTGCGCGTACAGCGCTGTGTAGTAAGCCCCCTGCCGCTCGAAGAAATCCTGGATGTAGCGGTTCCGCGAACGTTCGATCCAGTAGCTGTGCAGGCTGTTGTCCAGCTGCGTCGGCGAGCCGGCGTCGCCCGGCCGATTGCGTTCGAGCAGTTCTTCGAGGTCGGCCATCACCAGGCGCGGCGCGGCCAGTTCCAGCGCGCGCAGCTCCAGCAGTTCGCGGACTTCGAGATAGGCGTCGAGGTCTTCCTCGCGGAAGGGCCGCACCTGCCAGCCGCAGCGCGGGACGTGCTCCAGCATGCCCAGGCCCGCCAGGCGGTGAAAGATAGTATGCACGGACGAACGGCCGATGCCGTGCTGCTCGGCCACATCGGCGATCTTCAGATGGCTGGCCTGCCCGCGCAGGCTGCGCCGGACCACCTCGTCGGCGATGACCTCGTACCAGTCCGGCGGCGGCGGCGGGCCGGCAAAGCTCTTGGCAGTCTGTTCGCCGACTTGCTGCGGGTTGACTGTCAGCCGGCCGTTGTCCTCGCGCAGCAGGAGGTGCTCGCGGACCAGCTCGGCCACCGCCAGGCGCACCGGCATCATGCTGACCTTGTAGAACTCGGACAGCCCCGCCAGCGTCAGCTTGCCCGGCAGTTCGGCTCCCGCGCGGATGCGGGCGCGTAAATCTTCCTGGATGTAGTGCGTGATCGACATCGAAGGCTACTCTTCACCCGGCGCAAAATCTTCGTGCATTTTACTTGACATATCCGGCCATATCAACTAATTTGATTTAGTCGGAAATATCAATATCTGACGGAGTCGTGGGTATTTGCGCCATAGGGCGGCGAATCGCTCCACCGCCTGAAGGCGGAACTACGAACGCGACCGGGAGCAACCCATGTCCTACCAAACTTGCCTGCCCCTGTTCTTGCTGTTCCCCTGCGTATGCCCGCCGGCCCGCGCCGCGGATGAAAAACCCGCGAAGCCGCGCGTCCTGGAGATCCGCCCGACCGCACACGACGCCTGGGGCAACAACACGGAGCGCGTCCGCGCGGTGCTGCTTTCGACCGCTGACACGCTCTACGCCTATTTCCCCGACCGCGAGTTCAAGCCCATCCTGGTGGAACCCCTGAAAGGCCCGATCACGTTGTTCGAGCGCGGGCCGCGCGGCGAATACTACGTCCGGCTGGACACCGGCGACAACCTCTGGGCGCAGTGGGCTTACCAGTTCGCCCACGAGTTCGGCCACATCCTGAGCAGCTACGACGAAGTCTCGCACCAGAACAAATGGTTCGAGGAAACGGTTTGCGAGGTCGCGTCGCTGTTCGCGCTGCGGAAGCTGTCCGAGACCTGGGCCAAGCCGCCGTCGCCCGACTCCTGGCAGCGCTTCGCCCCCAACATGCGCAAGTACGCGCAGGCCCGCATCGACAAGGCCCAGCTGCCGGCGGGCACGACGCTCGCGAAGTGGTTCGAGGACAACAGCCGGTCTTTGAGCAAGAACGGCTACGACCGCGAAAAAAACACCCTGGTGGCCGTGCAGCTGCTGCCGTTGTTCGAGAAAACGCCGGAGCACTGGGAATCCATCACCTGGCTGGCGAAGGCGAAGAAGGGCCATGCGGAATCCTTCCCCGACTTCCTGAAAGCCTGGCAGTCGCACTGTCCGGAGAAGCACCGGCCGTTCGTGGCGGCGGTGGCGCAGCAGTTCGGCATCGCGTTGGAGAAGGTGAAGCAGCCGTGATCGCTCTATAGTGCGAGGAACCGAAGCGTGAAATGCCGGGTTCGCGCAGCTCGCAGTGAGCTGTAGCGGCCGAATTCAGCCCTGGAGCCCCGGAGGGGCGTTAGCGCTGTAGCCCACGGCGCAAGCCGTGGGAGCGCGATCGTTGCCATCTCACCAGCCCCGGAGGGGCGGCAGAGTGGTGGAGTGGGCCTTGTCTATCGCCCCTCCGGGGCTTGCGGCGTATCGAGGATTCTTGACCCACGGCTCGCGCCGTGGGCTACAGCGCTAACGCCCCTCCGGGGCTCAAACAGTTCGCGGTTCGCTGCACTCGACTGCTTGACCCGAATTCTCCAAGGTACACGACCATGACCGCACCGAACGCCGCCCACGGCCATCCCTACATTCCCAACGCCCTGCCCGACGTGCAGGCCGCCATGCTCGCCGCCATCGGCGCGGCGAGCATCGACGCACTGTACGGCGACATTCCCGAGGAGCTGCGCTTTCGCGGTGTCATGAACCTGCCCGCGCCGCTCACCGCCGAGTCCGCGTTGCGCCGCCATGTGGAGGGCATTCTGAACCGCAACCAGTCGTGCCAGGAGGCCATCAGCTTTCTGGGCGGCGGTTCGGCCCGGCACTATGTGCCGGCGGTCTGCGACGAGGTCAACCACCGGGCGGAGTTCGTCAGCGCCTACGCGGGCGAACCTTACGAGGACCACGGCCGCTTCCAGGCCCTGTTCGAGTACGCCAGCCTGATGGGCGAACTGCTCGACCTCGACGTGGTCAACGTGCCGACCTACGACTGGAACCAGGCGGCCAGCACCGCGCTGCGCATGGCGGGGCGCATCACCGGACGACGGCAGGCGCTGGTGGCTGCCACCACGGGGCCGGAACGCTTCACCACCATGCGCAACTACTGCCAGTCGGCGCTGGAACTGATGCCGGTCGCGTTCGACCCCGCGACCGGCCTGCTCTGCCTCGACGATCTGCGGCGGAAGCTGTCGCGCGATACCGCCTGCATCTACTTCGAGAATCCGTCTTACCTGGGTTGCATCGAGCATCGTGGCGCGGAGATTGCCGACCTGGCGCACCGGCACGGTGCCTTGTGCGTGGTGGGTGTGGACCCGATCTCGCTCGGCGTGCTGGCCCCGCCGAGCCAGTACGGCGCGGACATTACCTGCGGCGATTTGCAGCCGCTGGGCTTGCACATGAACCAGGGTGGCGCGCTCGCCGGCTTCATCGCCACCCGCGATGAAGAACGCTTCGTGCGCGAGTATCCCTCGCGCCTCTTCGGCCTGACAACGACCGCGGTGCCCGGCGAATGGGGCTTCGGCGATGTGCTCTACGACGACCGCACCTCGTTCGGGGCGCGGGAGAAGGGCAAGGAGTTCGTCGGCACGGCGGCGGCGCTGTGGGGCATCACGGCAGGCGTTTATCTTGCCTCGATGGGGCCAGCCGGCATGCGCCAGGTCGGCCAGACCATCTTGCAGAAAGCCCAGTACGCGGCGAAGCGCCTGAGCGAGTTGCGCGGCGTGACATTGCCCTTCGGCGGCACCGCGCACTTCAAGGAATTCGTCGTGGACTTTCGCGGCACCGGCCTGAGCGTCGCCCACATCAATCGGGCCTTGCTGGCGAAGCACATCTACGGCGGCATCGACCTGACGGGCAAGTTTCCCGGTCTCGACGGCTGCGCGCTGGTCTGTGTCACCGAACTGCACACCCAGGAAGACATCGATACGCTGGTTCATACCTTGCGGGACATCCTCGCGGAAAGGGCGCCGACATGCTGGCCGATCCGAAGCGCAGCGAACGTTTCCACCAGGCCCAATGGCAGGAGCCGATCATCTTGCAGCTGAGCACGCCGGGCGAACGGGGCGTGGTCGTCGAGGAGGCGGAAGCCGGGATTCAGGCCGAGGTCGGCGATGGCGTCTCGCGCGTGCCGCCGGCCCTGCGCCGCGCGACACCGCCGGCGCTGCCGGAAATGGCGCAGATGCGCGTGCTGCGCCATTACCTCCGGCTGTCGCAGGAGACCCTGGGCGCGGACCTGAACGTCGATATCGGCCAGGGCACCTGCACCATGAAGTACAGCCCGAAGGTGCAGGAACAGCTGGTGAGCACGCACAAGGTCACGGAACTGCACCCGCTCCAGGATGATTCGACCGTGCAGGGTTCCCTCGAAATCCTTTACCAGACCGACCTCTACCTGCGCGAAGTTTCGGGCCTGGACCGCTTCACGTTCCAGCCGCGCAGCGGGACGCAGGGCATCCTGACGATGGCGTCCATCATTCGAGCTTACCACCATGCGCGGGGGGAGGGCGGCACCCGGGATGAGATCGTCACCACGATCTTCTCCCACCCCTCGGAC
>JAEUIF010000624.1 GCA_016795185.1 Planctomycetia bacterium
TCACGGTCTTCTCCGGCGTCTCGCATCCCGGCGTGGATGGTGGGCATGCCAACGAGCGCTGCTTTCTGTCCGCCGCCCCGCACCCGACTGGCGCGGGCTTTCGCAATTCCATTTCGCTCGACCAGGTAATCGCCGAAAAGGTCGGCCACCTGACGCGCTATCCCTCGCTGGTGCTGCATGTCGCCAATGGCGGCGACACCAGCATGTCCTACACGCGCTCGGGCGTGGCGATTCCCGGCGAGAAGAGTGCCGCGGCGCTGTACGCCAAGCTGTTTATCCAGGGCTCGGCCCACGAAATCGCCGCCCGCGTCAACGACCTGCGGGCGGGCCGCAGTTTGCTCGATACCGTGCGCGAGCGGGCCGCTCGGCTGGAGAAGTCCGTGGGCGCTGCGGACCGCAATCGGCTCGACCAGTACTTCACGTCGATCCGCGAACTGGAGAACCAGCTGAAGCAAGCCGAGGCCTGGGAGCACAAGCCAAAGCCGACGGTCAAGATGACTCAACCCGAGGACATCAAGGACTCCGGGTTGCTGCTCAACCGCTTCCGCATGACGCTCGACATCGTCCGGCTAGCGATTGAGACCGATTCGACCCGCGTCGTCACGCTCTTCCTCGAAACGCTCGGCGTGCTGCTCGGCGTCAACGGAGTCTCGAACGAGACGCATTCGCTCACCCATCACGGCAACCGACCGGAAATGGTGGAGGAGTTGAGCAAGATCGAATCGGCCCAGTTGCGCATCCTGCACGAATTCCTCAAGGGCTTGAAGGAGACGCGCGAAGGGGAGACCTCGCTGCTGGAGCAAACCTCGGTGATCTACGGCACCTGCATGGGCAACGCCAACGGCCACACCAACCGCAACTGGCCGGTGCTGCTGGCCGGCGGCGGCTTCAAGCACGGTCAGCACCTGGCCTTCAGCAAGGAACAGAACCTACCGTTGGCCAATGTCTTCGTGTCGGTATTGCAGCGCCTGGGCCTGGAGATGGACCGCTTTGCCAGCAGCACCAGCACCATGCGGGGATTGGAAATGCGCTGAGGAATTCGGGACGGCGATTGTTGGTAGTTCCGCCTTCGGGTGGTGCTCGCCGAGCATCGCCCGAACGCGGTGCCACGCAGCGAGGAGTGCCAGCACTATGAACGCGCGACTGTGGTGGGCAAGCGCTGTGCTGCTGGGCCTGGCGTGCGCAGGCAGCGCCGCGGAACCGGCCCGGAAGCCGAATATCCTCTTCTGTTTCGCGGACGACTGGGGCCGTACCGCTAGCATCTACACACGGCACGAGGATCGGCCTTCGTTGAACCAGGTCGTCAAGACACCACACATCGACCGCGTCGCCGAGCGCGGCGTGCTCTTCCGCCGCGCCTTCGTGAATGCACCGTCCTGCACGCCCTCGCGCAGCGCCTTGCTGACCGGCCGCTACTTCTTCAACACGGAGCGCGGCGCGATTCTGCAAGGCGCCCAGTGGAACGCGACCATTCCTTCGTTCCCCTTGCTGCTGCGCGACCAGGGCTACTTCATCGGCAAGACCGGCAAGGTCTGGAGCCCGGGCGGGCCAACCGATGCGCCTTTCGGCGGGCAGCGTTATGCGTTCGAGAAGTTGGGACTGCAATTCAACCAGTTTTCGGTGTTGGCCGGCAAGGACGGGCTGACGCCGGACCAGGCCCGCACGAATCTGGCGGCAGATGCAGTGAAGAATTTCGATCAGTTCCTGAAAGCACGACCGGCGGACCAGCCGTTCTGCTACTGGTTCGGTCCTACTAACACCCATCGCGCTTACCGGAGAGGTGGAGGCAAGGCTTTTTGGGGCATCGAGGGCGATGCTCTGAAGGGCAAGCTGCCCGCCTTTCTGCCGGACGTGGCGACCGTGCGCGAGGACGTGGCCGATTACCTGGGCGAAACACAATCGCTGGATGTGTGCATCGGCGCGCTGATCGCCCGGCTCCAAAAAGCCAACGAACTTGACCAGACCCTGATCGTCCTTAGCGGCGATCATGGACCGCCGGGGTTTCCGGGCGGCAAATGCAACCTGTACGACTTCGGCGTCAATGTTTCGCTCGTCATTGCGGGGCCGGGCGTGCGCGGCGGGCGCGTGGTCGATGACTTCGTCAACCTGATGGACTTGATGCCGACCCTGCTGGAGGTCGGCGGAGTCAAGCCGCCCGCAGGCATCAACGGCCGCGGTTTGCTACCGATTCTACGTTCGGAGCGTTCGGGCCAGATCGAGCCGGAACGCTCGTGTGTGGTCACCGGCCGCGAACGGCATGTCGCCCTGGCACGGGAGGGAAACCTGCCCTATCCGCAGCGGGCCTTACGAACCGCGGACTATCTTTACATTCGCAACTTTGCCCCCGAGCGCTATCCGCTGGGCGATCCACAAGGGCCGTCCACGGTGGCGTATGCGGACATGGATGCCAGCCCCACCAAGGGCTGGCTGATGGCTCACGGGAAAGAACCGGAATGGCAATGGCACTTCAACTATGCGTTTGGCAAGCGGCCCGGAGAGGAACTGTACGACCTGAAGCGCGATCCGGACCAGATCAAGAACGTGGCGGCGGACCCGGCGTACGCGAAGGCGCGGGCCATGATGAGCGAACGTCTGCTGGCGATTCTGAAGGAAGCGGGCGATCCGCGCGTCGTGGATGAGGATTGTCGTTTCGAGCGTGCCCCGTTCGTGGAGCCGCGCGGCAAATCGCCGTGATGGATATGGTCGGGGTGCGCGTTTTCGGTCAAATCGTATCGACTGTCAACGGCGTGACGCGGCGGCCCTGCATGTCCTCGACAATCTTGTCGCGGATCTCCAGGAATGCGGTCGCGCATTGCGGATCGAACTGCTTGTTGCTCTGCTTCTCCACTTCGGCGAAGGCAATCTCGGGAGCCATGCCCTGACGGTAAGGGCGATTGGAAGTCATCGCGTCAAAGGCATCGGCTACCGCCACGATGCGCGCCAGCGGACTGATGGACTCGCCCCTGAGCCCATCCGGATAGCCCTGGCCGTCCCAGCGTTCGTGGTGCGAGCGGACGATGGGAATGAGCGGGGCCAGGTCCGGTTCCGTCGCCAGGATGGTCGCTCCCTTCACCGTATGGCTTTTCATGATCTCGAATTCGGGATCGGTTAGCCGGCCGGGCTTGCGCAGAATGGCGTCGTCGATGCCGATCTTGCCGATGTCGTGCAGCGGCGTGCCGGTGCGGATCAGATTCATGTCTTTCGCCGACAGTCCTAGCTTTTCACCGAGCAGCATCGAATAGTTCGTCACCCGCATCGTGTGCCCGCCCGTGTACGGGTCGCGTAGTTCCACGGCCTGAGCCAAAATGGTGATCGAATTCAGGAATAGCTCGCGCTGCTTCTTCATCAGCTGCGCGCACTCGATGCCGGCGGAGACGTGGGCGGCCATCGCATCGGCGAGGTGCAGGTCGTCGGCGTTAAACGCTTTCTGCCAGTGATTGCGGTCCAGGTGCAGGATGCCGAGCTTGCGCCGCGGGGTCCGCAGCAGCACGCAGAGCACCGAGCCCATGCCGCCGTCGGCGATGCTTTGCGCGGCGGCCAGTTCCGGGTCGGCTTGCAGGCTGCTGTAGAGGATCGATTCACTGCCGTTGAAGGCTTTCTGCGCCAGGTTCTTGCTGTAGTTGAAGCGGCCGGGCGCGGGAAAGCGCTTGCTGGTAGCCAGGGCGCGCAACTTCAGTTCGTTCTTCGCCCCCTCGGCCATGACGATCGCGCCGCGCTGGGCGTCGAGCACGCCGACGGCGTCGTTCAGGATCGAGTGCAGCAATTCTTCCTCTTGCTCGATGTGGACCAGGTGATGCCCGGCGCGGAGCAGGGCCAACAGTTGCTCGCCGGGCCGCGGCGAACGGTTGCGGTCCAGGGCCACGCCGGCGACCGCGTCTTCCCAGGACGAGTGCGTCGAGGCTTCGACCTTCAGCCCTTCCTCGGTTTGCTCGGCCGGCGAGATTTCGTGCTCCAGCGCTTCGACCGCCAGGGCCACCTTGCCGAAATGAATCACATCGTTGTTCTTGAGCGGCCGAGGGCCGACGGCGGGCAGCAGGCGCACACCGTTGATGAAGGTGCCGTTGGTGCTGTTCAGGTCGGTGAGTTGCCACCCCTGATCGGTGCTGCGCACCTCGGCATGACGCCGGCTGACGGAGTTGTCGTCGAGGACGATCTCGAAATTGGCCTGGCGGCCGGCGCGGATCAGGGAATCGGATTCCCAGAGCTTGCCGGCAATGCAGTCGCTCAGTCCTCGAAGGCGGATGCGATGCTTCACGACGGCCTCCTGTCCCGGCAGCGTGGCTCCGCCCGAGGGGTGATACAGGCAGCGGTGCCGGAACCAAAACCCGCCCCATTCTAAGGGAAGAGAAGCACGCTTCTCAAGTGTTCCCTGCGGAACGTGGGGGAAGCGTGAAGACGGATGGCCTCTCCGTGCTGGCTTTGTGTTTGGCCGTGGTTGTGTTAGTCTGGGAGAAATACTCAATTCGTGCCACCACCTCGATTCGCCACGGGGTAGAGAACGATGAATCAGAATCACGCGCTGCGTTGCCCTTTTTGCCGTACAGGCATCAAAATACAGGACTACATACTCGAAGCACTTCTCTGGTGCCGTTGTTGCAGAAAGGAATTCTGGGCAAGGCGCGAAAGAGGCGGCCTTCCTCTCTGGCAAACCGCAACCGCAACTGCATCCAGACCGCAATGGAGTTCGGTTGTTTGGGAGCCCAAGAGTTCGGGAGTAGTCAAGACTCACCAAGCTTCGCAGGACTCGACGGACATCGACAGCGACGATTCCGCCGAAGTTCCACCGGAACCGGAAACTGTCAGGTTGCTGGTCTCGCACCCGTGCCATCAATGTCATGGCCTGATCGACCAGGTGATTGGCAAAGCTCGCACCACTCTCGAATGCCCGTTGTGCCACAACCGGACTTCCGCGTATGCGGTGACGTTTCGTTGCCGGGATTGCAGCATCCTGCTCGAAGCCCCGACCGCGCAGGCTGGCCGCTCACACCCTTGCCCCGGCTGCCGCAGGCCGCAGCAAGTGCCGGCAAACGTCCTGGAACGCAGCCTTCCCGCCGCCGAGCACGCCGCCGAGTGGTTCAAGTTCCACTGTCCGAGTTGCTGGGACCACGTGGTGGTGAAAAAGGCGGATGTCGGCCAGCGCGCGGCGTGTCCGCACTGCTTCGTCACCTTGGACGTGCCGCACTGCGGTTATCAGGCGCGGGAAACGGCGGAGAAAAAAGAACCGCTGCCGGAGGTCCACTGTCCGCGCTGTGCGTTGCTGATCCCGATGGCCGCGACAGTTTGCCCGCTTTGTGGCCTGGATCGGAAGAATGACCCGGTGGAGCGCGCTTGAGTTCGTGCAAGTCGGTGCGACCTCCAGTAACATGAACCGCAAACGCTTCGCGCCGCACGAGGGGCTGCCCCGTGGACATTGACCTCAATTGCGATCTCGGCGAAGGTTATCCCTTCGACGCCGACCTGATGCCCTTGTTGACTTCGGCCAACATCGCCTGCGGTTTCCACGCGGGCGATCCGCTGACCATGCGCCGCACCCTGGCGCTGGCAGCCCGGTATCAAGTCCAGGTCGGTGCGCATCCGGGTTTTCAGGACCGCGAGAACTTTGGCCGCCGGGAACTAAACCTGTCGCAAGAACGCATCTTCGACGAATGCATCTACCAGATCGGTGCGCTGATCGCGCTGGCCCGCGCGGCGGGCGTGGCGGTGCGCTACCTCAAGCCGCACGGGGCCCTGTACAACCTGGCCTGCCGGGACGAAACGCACGGGCAGGTGCTGATCGCCGTCGCCGAATTCTTCGGCCTGCCCTTGATGGGCCTGGCCGGTTCCAGGCTGCAAACTCTGTGCGGCCGGCGCTGCGCGTTCGTGGCGGAAGGCTTCGCCGACCGTCGCTACCAGCCCGACGGTTCGTTGATGCCGCGTTCCGGGCCGGGGGCGTTCGTCGAATCTCCGGAGGCAGCAGTAGCCCAGGTTGAACAGCTGATCCGCGAGCGCGGCGTGCAGAGCATCTGCGTCCACGGCGACAACCCGCAGGCCCTGGAGTTTGTCCGGCAGTTGCGCGCGGCGCTGACCGCCGCCGGGCATCGTTTGACCGCTTTTCCGACCGCCTAGCCCCTCTCCCGCCAGGGGAGAGGGAAGCAGAAGAATGCCACCCATGAGCTTGCTGGTCATCGAACCCGGTTTGCACACGCTCGTCGTGGACTTCGGCCGGCCGCACAGTCGGGGGCTGGGGTTGCCGGTCGGCGGCGCGGCGGATCGCACCGCGCTGGCGCTGGGCAACGCTCTCGTCGGCAACCCGCCGGATACCGCCGCCCTGGAAATCAGCCTGGCCGGGCCAACCTTGCAGGCCGAATGCGACCTGGCCTGCGTGGTCTACGGCGCACCCTTTGGCCTGCGCTGCGACGCGCGGCAGTTGACGGCGGGTACCACGTTCACCCTGTATGCGGGCGAAACGTTGAAGGTCACTGGCAGCCCGCAAGGGATGCGCTGCTACTTCTGCGTGGCGGGCGGCATTGACGCACCAGTCGTCATGGGCAGCCGGTCGTCGCTGGGTCCGGTGCAGGCCGGCGACCAATTGAACTGCACGACCGGCCGGATTCGGAGCTGTTTCGTGCGGATCGACTGGCAATGGGATGCGGACGAACGCAAGGAGCAACCGCCAATCCACGTGCTGCGCGTCGTCACCGGCGCGCAGGCCGACTGGTTCGAGCCGGACGCCCTCCGTGATAGCGGCGACAGGCAGCAAAAGAGTTTCGCCGTTACGCAGGCGAGCAACCGCATGGGGCTGCGCCTTCAAAGTGAACCGATCCGCATGCCGGCGCGAGAACTGGTTTCCGAGGCGGTTTGCCCCGGTACCGTGCAGGCGACGCGCGATGGGCAGCTGATCGTTCTCGGCGTCGATGGGCAGACGATT
>JAEUIF010000699.1 GCA_016795185.1 Planctomycetia bacterium
CTGTTGCTCGACTTTGGCGGGATAAGGCAGCATGCGGTCCCCTCCGTGAGAACGTGCAGGGCAGAAAACGCCAGTTTTCTCGTGCAGCTGACCTTATCACCTGCCACCGAAATCGGGAAGTTATTTATCGGCGGATCCTAACCGCCGAGCTTATCAAGCCGCTGATCCCAGCAATTACCTGGATCATCGAGCAACTCACCGACTTCATCCGTTGGGTCAAGGAAATCGTGGTGGCGATCAAGGATGGGTTGGTCGCGTTCTACAACTGGGTAATCGAGCACATCAACACCATCCTGGAGATGCTGCCCGGAATTCAGCTGAGGTTGAACCAGATCGAAAAGAACACCAAACCGCCGGAAGAAAAAGCCTCCGGCATGGACGACCTGCTCGGCCTGAAGGCCCCGCAGATCGAGGAGAACGCGATGCAGCAGATGATGAAGCAGTTGCAGCAGCCGCTGAACATCCCGGCCTTCGCCGGCTTCTGAGGACCGCCATGCTCCCGACGATTCTGCCTTTCAATCAGCTGCAAGCCGTGTTGAACGCACTGCACGCTGAGCTGCGCCAGGCCCTGCGTGCCGTCGCCGGCTGGCAGGGCCGGGGACAGCATTTGCCTCGCAGCGGCGGCTGCACCCTGCTCGGCATCGATGTCTCGGCCCATCCCAGCGACCGCTTCTTCACCGACGCGCCGGACGGGAGTTTGTTGATCGGTCAGGTCTGTCTGCGCTGGCACCCGGCGCGGGGCTGGCGTGCGGCGGGGGACCGGCTGGCCAGGTTCCTGGACGCGCTGGAAGTGGCGGGTTGCGACAACGTCAAGGTCGAGGTCCGCAGCGTTCGTTGCAAGGACAGCGGCGGCCGGCTGCTCGCCGGCGACGTCCGCCTCTATTGCCCGTTGCCCTGGGAGCCCACGTTCTGAGTTTCGCCGGTCGCCCCGTCAACGTTGACGGAACCCTATGGCGCACGCCACTACCGCACCGCCGCTGCCCGACGGCCCCAGGGCCGAGAAACCGGCCGAGATTGGCCGGCTGCTGCTGGAGGCGGTGCGGCTCGCCCCGGAATCGTGCCTGCTTATCATCCACGTCAACCACGAATCACAGCGCGGAAGGGTTTCCGTCACCCGGTCCTTCCGCGACGCGCAGGGCAAGTCGGGGCAGGTTTCGACCGATGGCCGAACGTTGACTGATGCGCTGGTGTCGTTGGTTGGTGGCGAGCGGTTGCGCGCCTGCCCGAAGTGCGAGCGGACCCAACCACTCAAGAACTTCAATCAGAACGGCTACTGCCTGGCGTGCGAAGTGATCCGTGCTCGCGCGACTCGTGAGCGCAAGCGACGTGAACGGGAAGTGCGCGGCGCATGATGGAGTTTCAGGAAACGTGGAATACGTTGGCGGCGAGTGACATTTGCTTCCGTATCTGGCATCACGACCTTGCTGTCCGATGATTGGGTTTTGTCAGGGCCTTTTGGTGTTTTGGGCAACCCCAGCTATTTGCGCAGTAATGGAATGCTCAGGTCGCCGCAGCCGTATCGTCGAAAACTTCTGGTCCTTCATGTCGAATGCCACGAAGGCGGAATGCCTTGAAGGATTTCGGACGACCTGCGTTCAAGTGAGCGTACTTGATGAGCATCAGCTTGTAGAGACCGATGTTTGAGGTCGTCACTATCACCTGCCTGTCAAGAGAGGCAAGACCTTGGAGTAGATCCAAAAGCGACTGCGTATTCAGATCGTCCAGATGTTGAACAGGGTCATCCAGAATGATCGTGCTGAGCGTTGACCAGTTCTGAAGCAATGCCGAAGTCAGGAACACGCTTAGCGCGAGTACGTTCGCTTGTGAAGCACTGAAATAATCAACTGCCGCGACCGCGCTATCCTTGTCGCGCCTGTAGCCAACTTGGACTTTGAATTCTCCGTTAGCTTGATCTACCTCGAACACGAGGTCGCCGAAGTACGGGTGCCTGTTGAGCCGCTGGTAGATTTGGTTGATTGTCGGCCCGTACTCTTTTAGTCGCCTGGTTTCTTCATCCTTGGCCACACGGCTGAGGTCGGAGATAAAACGATCGCACTGCGCGATCATCGCATCAAGCTGGTCGATGCGTTCGCGGATCGACCTAGCCTCAGCAGAAACTGTTTCCCATTCTCCCCTGGTCTTATCAGTAGCCTCCCGGACCGTCTTGAGTCGAGCGTAGGTGACGACCGTGGGTACCAATTCCGAAAGGGAAGTCAGCGCGCGGCACTTCTGAGACGCCGCTTCAGCCAGCGTACCTAGGTTCGCTCCCTCGTGGTCCAGCCCTAGCCGATCCAATTCACGGACCAAACCATCGAGCCTTGATTCGTTAGACGTCGTGATGGAACGGGCTTGCTGCTCCAGCTCGGTAACCGCCTGTAACTCGTCGTCAGCCCTCCCAAGGTCAGCCTTCGCCACCTCGAGTTCGCGAGTAAGGGTCCGGATGGTGTTCTGCGTTGACGCCTCTTCTTCAATGAGGTTGCGAAGATCACCCCCGGTGTGTTGATCGGAGCGAGCTCGAATCGAATCTAGTTCGGCTCGTATTTGCGTGATTCCGATTTCCAGGTTCCTTCTCTCAGCGCCGGACGTTGTACGGCGCTCCTCCTGACCGGCCAGCCCCTCCTTCGCATGCTCCAGGTCGATTTGAAGGCCGTGCAAACGCTTATCGATCGCCTGGATTTCTCCCAGAGTTGCGTCGCGGTTGGTTTGAGCCGACGAAATCGCTGATTCAACAGCGACCATCGACCCGCTCCCCGGCGACGGCTCGCTCGACAACTGACGCAACGCGGCAGTCAGTGTCGTCGTCGCCGCATCAAGTTCCTGAAGGCGGGAACAAACCACTCGAACTGTTTGCTCGACTTCCGCAAGCGCTGTGCGGCATTCCGAAACACGCTTTCGCACATCCGCAAGATTGCTGACGGCTGCTCTTTGTGTCTCCTCTAGTCGTTGCAATTCCGGAGAGCCAGCGCTCGATGCGCTCTCGACGGCAGCAACCAGAGCGGCATGCGTCGGCCACGTGTGCCGGCACAAGGGGCATTGATCTCCATCGATGTGGGCCTGCAAGGCAATCAACAACTGGTTGCGTTCCGACAGCGCCCGCCCCAATTGGGCCATGTGCTCTTGGGCGCTCGACAACTCGCGGGCGAGGCGAGCCTGCTCCAGCTCCAACTCCTCCGCCTGTTGGTTTAGATCCTCTCGCCTTTTAGTGACCTCGGACAGCCGATCGCGGCACTCGTCGCGCTCCGCCTGCGATGCCAGCCAATTGGTGAGCATACCCCTCACGCCGATGGCCTTTTGGAGGGTTTGTTCCGCGTCGAGTAAAGACTTACGCTTTTGGTAATACTGCTCCTGAACGGAGGCGATCTCCTGTTCCAGCGTCACAATGCGGAAACGGCAGGCTTGAACCTCGGTTTCGGCCTGCTGCTGCGGAGTGAGCGCTGCGAGCTTCACTTCAGAGGCCCGGAGGTCGCCGTCCAAACTGGTCAACCTTTCGTACCCACTGCGGAGTTCATCGATCATCGCGATCCGCTCGCGATTCGCAGCCAGCCGTTCAGAGATACTTCGGACCGTGGCAGCGCAGGTCGCTCTCTGCGAGGACGCGCGGTCTCGCTGATCCCGCAATTCTCTCAACGAATCGGCTAGGGCCGATTGTTCCTGCTCGAGGCTCCGGCGAAGATCGTTTTTCGCTTTCGCGGCGTCGAGTTCCCGAGCCGTTTCCTGTGCATTGTTCAACTGTGCAGGGACGCTCGTGGACAGGAGTTCGGCGAGAGCGCTGATTGCCCCCAGGTTCTGAGGGGAAATGGTTTCGCGAGTCAGGCCGAGTTTGACCGCGAGGGAGTGCGCGCCTGCGACCGCCTGATCGGGGTCGTGCAGACCGATTTCACTCATCGACTGATGAATTTGCGCGTCATGCCTAGCGAGTTCATCTTTCAACCGACCAGCCTCTGACTGCACTTTCCGTTATCTCCTCAGTTTTTGCAGTGGCGGCCAAGGGTTTGCGTGAAAGCGGTTCTCCGGCGATGCTGGTGGGTTTGTGCTACCAATCCCACCCTCACCCACGCGGAGAACCGCCATGTTGCCACTCGAATTGCCCGAACCCCTCGGCCACTTCATCGCGACCTTCGCCTCCTTGCTGGACGCCCGCCACGCCGACCTGCTCGAACCCCTCTTCATGGGCACGCTGCTGGCCCGCGGCCGGCGCACCGCTACGGCCTGGTTCCGCGCCGGCGACTTCGCCAGCGAGTTCCGCCGCGGCTACACCCTGCTCGGCACCCTCGGCCGCCGTTGGCTCAACGGCTTCGCCAGCAGCTTGCTCAGCCGGCTGAAATGCGCCATCGGCCCCGACCGCTTCTGGTTGTTTGCCCTCGACGACACGCCTACCCCCCGCTACGGTCCCTGCGTCGAGGGCGCCGGCATCCATCATAATCCCACCCCCGGCCCCACGCACCAACGCTATGTCTACGGCCACGTCTGGGTCACGCTGGCGCGCGTCGTCCGCCATCCCGACTGCCACACGCTGGCCCTGCCGTTGTTGGCCGACCTGTACATCCGCCGAGCCGACTTGCCCAAAATCGACGCCGACCGCCGGCCCGCGTTTCACACCAAGCTGGACTCGGCCGTGGAGCAGATTCACTGGCTGGCCCAGCGGCTGGACGACGCCGACGTGCCCATCTGGCTGGCGGTGGACGGTGGCTACAGCAAGCAGCCGGTGTTCCAGGCGGCGCGGACGGCCCAGGTCGTGCTGGTCGGCCGGGTGCCGTGCAACGCCGCTCTGTACGACGTGCCACCCGTCGTGCCCGCCGGCCAGCGCGGCCCCGGTCGGCCGCGTAAGTACGGCCAGCACCGGCTCAGCCTGGCCAAGCGGGCCGGCCACCGCCAGGGCTGGCAGGACGTCCAATGCTTCCAGTACCAACAGCGGGTGACCAAGCGGATCAAGACTTTCCTGGCCACCTGGCGGCCGGCGGGCGGCGTGATCCGCGTGGTGCTCGTGGACGAAGAGGACGGCTGGCGCGCCTACTGCTGCACCGATCCGGACGCCCGCGTGGTCGACATCTTGGAAAGTGTGGCGGGACGGACGGCCATCGAGCAAACCTTCAAGGAGGTCAAGGAAGTCGAAGGGGCGGGGCAACAGCAACTGCGTTACTGGGTGGCCAACGCTGGCGCGTTCAACTGGTGCCTGTGGAACTACACGGCGGTGGAGTGGTGGGCCTGGGAACAGGACGCGGCGACGCTGGCGGATCGCAGTGACGCACCGTGGGACGAGACGGAGCGGCGGGTATCGCACGCGGAGAAACGGAAGGCCTTGCAGCAGGAGTGCTTGCAGGCAGGGTTTTGGCGGACCTGGGGCGACCAGCCCTGCCCGCCGAAAACCCAGGAGCTGATCGAGTTGCTGCTCACGCTGGCGGTCTGAGCCGGCCGGCAGGACGTGGCGCAGCTGAAACGACGCCTGTGCCAGCTGCGCGAAACGGTGCTGCGGAGTCGTCTGGCCCGGCGGCTGCGCGGTCTGTGCGCGCCGACCTGGGTCGCTGGCATCGAGCGATAAATGTTATGACATAATGGAAAGTACAGCTCTGACTCGGCCTCGGTCAAATTTTTGGTCGTGTCCCTCTAACGTTGTCGGGCTAACGCCGTCGGCAAGACGGTAGTTTCCAGCAGCCACTGCTGGGAAAAAGCAGCCATTCCTCCAGGGACCAGAGACGATCCGTGAGTCCGGCGGCCATCGCCGGGGTGCGTTGCCGATAACGCTTGGGGGCCACTTGCTCGCGCAGGGTTCGCACACTCCAACAAAAGTTGCCGCTGTACAACGTGAAGTAGGTCATGGCCTCATGCACGCTCCAGTCCTTCGAGAACCGATAGGTCTTGCGCACCTTCCGGCTGTTGCGGTGCCGGTCGGTGCCGTTCGACCGCTCGATGAACACCGTGGTCACGCAGCCCAAGACGGCCCACAGCAACGCCGCCGCCAGACTGCGCAGCGTGCCGAAGACCAGCCGCGCCTCGACCTGGACCACACGGTTCTGTTGGCGCGTCTTATGGACCGTAGCGTATACCAACCAGTCCGGCAAGGCACCGGTCGCGGTGGCCCCGTCCGGCTCCGCGTAGACCTCGGCGATGGCGGTCGCGTAAGCCGGGTACTCGTCCGAGGTGATCAAGTTGAGGAAGCGGCCGTCGGTGCGCTCACGCACCTCGTGGACCAACTGGCGGGCATGGGCCTCCGTGCGTTTGCCTACGACGACGCTGAGGACCAAACGATGCTCGGGGTCGAGGGCCACGTGGTCCCAACAGTCCCCACAGCGGGCGTCGGCGGGTTCGGCCGGGTCGCAATGCTTTTGCTTCTTGGCCACGAAGGACCACTTCTCATCGAGTTGGACTTCTTGGGTTGCCGGGGGAAAAAGCCACGAGTTCGTCGTGGCTCTGGCGGGCGTGGGTGCCGGCCTGGGCTGCATAGCGGACGACGGTGTCCTTATCGACGCCCGTGAGGCGGGCGGTCTGGCGGACGCCACAGCCATCGTGCAGGTGCTGGTAGACGGCCAGGGCTTGGGCGTGCGGCAGGCGGGTGCCAAACAGGGCGGTGCCAGTGCGTTCGGAAAAGCGGTGCTGACAGGTGCGGCAGGCGAGCATCCGCCGCTGGTGCCGGCCGTAGCGGAAGGCCACCCGGAGGTTGTCCTGACCACGCAGGCCGTAAGCGGAGCAGTCGGGATTTTGACAGCAGAAGCTACTGAGGTCGTCCATGAGTTGGGTACTCGCATCGAAGGTTCCCAGTCGTCAGCTGCCCAGAAAACCATAGAAAGTCCCCATTAGCTTGGCAACCTTAGGGGGACACGACCAGCGATCAGGATCGCATTGTTTGAAAGCTCCTCCCGGACCCGCCTGTCTAAATCACGCCAGCTCGCCCAAGGGACGCTGTACTCCGGGAAGACCGTGAAGGTGGCGTTCCGCTCCTTCGCGATCTGGAAGGCCGCAGGGAGCCATGTCTGTTCTTGCGGGGGCACCGCGGCCTTCAAGCGGTAACCAAACGCCGGCTCCAGGTCGAGCTTTGGCTGTGCGACGACTAGCCTGGATTCCCACAGGGGGTAAATGACCTACCATTTTCGACCGTTTTCCCCACTCAGGCTACGGGCTTTTTGGGCCGGATTGGTCAGCAACGGTAGTTTATGACTGGACACCACGGCGCGTTATCCCAGTTCCAGGC
>JAEUIF010000728.1 GCA_016795185.1 Planctomycetia bacterium
CAGGGTGTTGGAGCCGGGCAGCAGCGGGATCGTCGCATTCAGCTTGATGTCGAAGATGTTGTCCGCCGACTTGCGCACGTCGGTGAAATCGACCTTCTGAAACACCTTCTCGCCGTTGCGTTCCAGCTCGATGAGCTTGACCGGACTATCGGAGCGCACCTGCAACGTGATCGGGTGATGCGAGGCTTCGACCACGATGTCCTGCGTCGGGTTGAGCATGCTGACCTCGGCCCGGTCCAGCTTCGGCTCCAGCAGCTGAATGCTGACCGTGGAGGAGTTCAGGCTCCAGCCGTCGGCGTTCGCGGCCTGGAACTCGATGCGGTTCGCGCCGCGATTCAACGGCACCTCGTCGAAGACGATCTCCACCAGGTTGCGGTCGCCCTTGGGCTTGATCGACGGCTTCAAACCTTCGGCCGAGATTTCCTTGCCCTTGAGGCGGACGAAAGTCAGCGGGGCATCCTTTGGCGTCTCCACCACGGCGGTGACACGGGCAAACGGCTGGGCCGACTTCTCCGGGCCAGTCAGCGACACCAGGCGCGGCGGGCGGCGATAGGTCACCGACACGCGCGTCGTCTGGCTCTCGCGCCAGGTATTCTTGAGGCGCAGTTGAATCGTGTTCTCGCCGGGCAGCAGCGAGGCCAGCCCGGAGAACGACTGCGTCTTCAGGTCGATATTCTCCGGTTCGCCCTGCTCCTTGCCGTTGACCAGCACCTGCACGCTGAAGGCGTGGCGGGCTTCCGGCCAGACCACGCGGCCTTCGAGCTTGATGCGCTGCGCGTCCTGGCCCTCGACGAACGGCTGGCCGTCCACCGGCGCTCCGAGCCGCACTTCCGGCAAGCGGGGATGGTAGACCAGCGTCACGATGCGTTCGGCCTCTTCACTGGCGGCGGTCTTGGCCAAAAAGCGCACTGGCACCGGCTTGCCCGGTTCGCCGAGTGCGATTTCCCGCTTGAGCGGCAGCCGCTTTTGCTTGTTCAGTGTCAGGGCCTGGCGTTGCCCGCCCTGCACCCAGGCGGCGGTGGTCAGGTCGTCCAGCGCCTCGACCTCGCCCAGGATGCTGACCTTCGGCACATCCACCACGATGGGCTTGTTCGGCTGGTCGGCGTCGATGCGCAGCAAGGCGGCGTCCGGCGCGGTCTGAATGGAATTCAGCGAAATCAGCGGCCGGGCGGTCTTGTAGAGGACTTCCACCGCCAGCACGTCCGCCTCGGCGGCATCGTCCACGGCAGCGCCCTGATTGCGGGCGGTAATGCGAATCTGGTTCAGGCCCGGTTCGAGCTTCAGCGGCTGGTCGATCTTGTACTCCGCTTTCGCGATGACCGGCTTCTCGGCGCTCAGTTCCTTGCCGTTGTGCCGATGCACGACGCGGACCTCGGTGGGCTGTCCCTCACCGGGCACGACCACCGCTTGCAGCCGGAAGTCCGGCTGATTGGTGACGCGCTGGAGCATGCCCAGCGCCTTGATGACCGGCTTCGGCGGCTGGAAGTTCAGCACCAGCTCGCGCGGGTAGTCCTGGGCATAGTGAAACTCGGTGGTCAGCGTCACCCGCAGGCGGTGCTCGCCGCGCTTCCAGTCGATGTTGCCCAGCTCGGCGGCCCATTCCTTGCGGTCGAACGAATCCGAGGTGAAGGTTCCTTGCCGGCCGCCGTCCAGTTGCCAGCGGACCACGCGCACCTTGCCCAACGGCATCTCGTGGATCGACAAGTAGAGCTTGCGCGGCGGCTGCCGGAGCAGGATGCGGCCCTGCATATCGATGTCCGGCGGCAGGCCCGGTTCGTCGATCCAGAAGGTCATCTTCGGTTCGCGGGCCTTGTCTGGGTGGTCCTTCTGCCAGGACTCGAACGCCTGGCCGGCGTTGCCGTGCGCGACGAGGTACTTCAGGATGTCCGGCTTGTGGTTCTGCTCGCGGTGCTCCTGGGCGAGCGCGAACGATGCGGGCCGCTGGGCCTCGCCGGTGTTTTTGTGCCAGCCCAGCAACCGTTCGGCGTCGCGCCCGCTGGCGTCGTAAGGGCCGACCGGGCTCCAGCCGATCCAGTGCCGGCCCTCGGCCTGTTCGCCGCGCGTGACGAACACCGAAAACAGCGGCTTGTGCTCGCTGACCACCGGCCCCATGAGCAGCTCCACGTCGCCGCGCTTGCGGACCCGCAGCGTCACCGGCTTGCCCGGCGCGATGGTGACGATGCCGTCATAAAACTCCCGCAGCGAACCGGCCGGCTTCAGCTTGCCCTGGACCACCGCCCCCTCGACGATGTCGCCTTCCTGCACGCCGGCTTTCTTGAGGCGCTCGCGATTCGCCGCGGACAGTTCGTTGCCGTCCAGTTGGGCCAGCAGCAGGCCGCCGGCGCGTTCCTGATTCTCGAAGACCAGGCCGCGCGGCATGCCCTTGCGCCCGCGAATGAAGTCCAGGTCGGTCACGCTCCAGACGCAGGTCATCTGATCGGCGGCGGCGGAAACCAGCAGCTTGCCGTCCGCCGAGAAGCTCAGCGCGTGAATGCGGTTGACGTGCCCGGTCAACTGGTTGAGCAGTTCGCCGGTGTTGCCATCGTAGATGCCAAGGTAGGGCTGGCCCAGTTCCAGGCTGGCGATAGCCACCAGCGGGGCCTTGTTCGGCTGCGTCGGCGGCAGGATCGTGTGCGCCGTCGGGAAGACCTGGGCCTTCAGCCGGATCAGACCAAGCGCCCGCTTGTCGTGCGTGACCTGATACTGCCGGGACGTGACCCGCCCCTGCGCGTCCTTCTGCTCGGCGTAGACCAGCGACCAGCTGGCGGTGGACGGCGCGTCGGCCGTCCAGCCTTGCAGTTCGTCATTGAGCGTGCGGCGGTTGAAGTCGAGTAGCAGCGCGCCGGGGTTGGCCTTATTCAAGGCGGAGCCTTCGATGGGCCGCGCCACTTCATCGAGGAGCAAGCCGCGGTTCGCCCCATTGCGGACGAACGCCACGTTGCGCACCGTCGCACCGACGCCTTGCAGCCGTTGCCGGCCGTCCTGGTTCTTGAGCAGGTTCGCCACGCTGAAGACGTGGATGTCGTGCTCGCGGCTGCCGCCGACGGCCAGGAAGCGCCCGTCGCCCGAAATGTTCACCGTGGGCAGCACGGGCTGCGTCGCGGGGCCGCTCCAGAGCCGCAGCGGGTTCGCCGCCGGTTGCATGGTGCCCAGGTCGATCAGGAGCAGCACATGGTCGAGCGCCTGCTTGTCGTTGAGCGCTTCCGTGATGACGGCAGCGCGGCCGGCGTTCGGAAAATCCTCCAGCGCGCGGGGCCGATGCCCGGCCGGCAACGGCAGCTGCTTTGCCAGCGTCGGCGGCTTGCCGGCCGGCAGGTTCCAGAGGCGCAGCTGGCCGCGCCCTTCGACGATGCAGGTTGTCAACAGTTGATCGCGGCCGGCGAGGTAGGTGGCCGTCGTGTTGAAGTCGCCGTCGTCGACGACCAGCACGCCGTTCGCGCCGCGTTCCACGTCCCAGAGGCGCAGCTTTGAATCTTCCCAGGCGATGGCGACGCGAATCTGTTTCGGTTGCGGGCCGCTGTGCCAGGCGACGATGCGGTGCCAGCGGGTGCGGCCCGCGACCGCCAAGTCGGGCAAGTTGGGCAACTGGGCCAGTTCCGTGCCGCGTTCCACATCCCAGACGCGCAGCGCGCCTGCGTAGCCCTGGCCGTCGTACTCGCGGCCTGCGGAGACCAGTACCGGACTCTTACCGGGTCGCGCCGCCGTGAAGGCCAGCGAACTAACGGGTCCGCGATGCCCACGCAGTTGCGTCGCCGCGCCGGTGCGCGTGTTGAACAGATAGATGGTGCCCAGGTCTTGCCACATCTCGGTGGACAAGCTGCGGACGGTTGGCACCCAGATGCCCTGTTCGCGAAAGCCCGCCACCCCGCCGTGCTGGAAAGTGCCGCGACCGGCGACCGCCAGCCAGACGCCGTCCGGCGACACCGCCACGCTGTTGATGGTGCCGTCGATGCCCGGCCCGACCGGCAGCCGAAACGCATTGCTGCCCGCGACGTAGCGACCGGCGTTGTTCAGGGTCCAGGCATGCAGCACCTTGTCGAAACCGCCGGCGTACAGGGTCTGGCTGGCCGGGTTGAAGGCCACCGCGTTGACGAAGGCCGTCGGGCCGCCGGCCGCCAGGCGCAGCACCGGCTCGCGGTCGATGGTCAGGGCCGCCGGCGCCTGGGCGACCGCCGGACGAACGCCGCACAGCAGCACGCAGGCACAGGCCGTCAGCCAGGATCGTTTCATGTTCGGGCCTTCCGGAGAAACGTACCCGCTTGCGGTTTCGCGGGGTTGCGAAACAAACGAACGGCGTCGGTTCCGCCAATCACGCTCGTAGTTCCGCCTTCAGGCGGCGAGTCGCTCGATCGCCTGAAGGCGGAACTACGAACTTCCGGGCCGTGTCGTTGGGGGAACAGACACTTATATCCTACTACGCGGCACGGTCGGCATGTGACCGGGAAATCCGGTGCCCTTCATCGATGGCAGCGAGGTTCCGCCGTGGCTCCGAGGTGCTCCAGGCCGACGAGGCGGCGGTTGTCGGGGTAGGCTTCGTAGGTTTGCGAGAGTACGCGCTCCGGCGGTTCCGGCTGCACCTTCGCCCGAAACGAGGCGCGGTCTTCGAGCAAGTGGACGAACTCACAGTCGAAACCGGCACTGGCGAAGGCTTCGCGTACCGCCGCGCTGTTCGGGCCGAACCAGTTGCTGGCGTCCTGGGGATGCAACTCGTATGCCCGGTACTGCCGCCAGAGCGGCGTCGCGCCGAGCAAACGGGAGAACAGCCGGGTGCGGCCCAGCCAGGCCAGCGGACCGCGCAGACGATAGTCGCGTTCACAGACATGCGTTTCGATGAACACCTCGCCCACCTCGCCCCGGCAGACGCCGCGCAGGCGATCGATGGCCAGCAGCGGATAGCGCAGATGATAGAGCACGCCGAAGAAGAGGATCACGTCGAAGGTGCCCAGTTCGTCCGGCGATAGCGCGTAGGCCGAGCCGCGCACGTAACGCACGCGCGAATTCAAAAGACGATGCAGCCGCTCGAAGCCGGTTTCCTCGGGGTCTTCCAGACTGACCGCCACGACCTCGGCCGCGCCGCGGCGTTCGCACTCAAAGCTGAAGCAGCCATTCCACGCGCCCACGTCAAGCACGCGCTTGCCCGTCAGGTCGGCGGGCAGCCCGACGTTGCCGCAGACCCGTGGCACCGGATTGCAGCCGGGTGTGAACACGCCCGGCGCGACTTCCCAGCGCTGATGCCAGCGGACACCGTCGAAGTAGTCGGCAGGGATGGTGGTCATGGAAGTCCTTCCTTGGAAGTCGTTCTGGGGTGGGTGGCACGTCCCTCGGTACTCCGAGGGCGTGCGGAACCTGGCAACAGCTTCATTCACTCAGGGCGACCTGTCCCTCGCACGCCCTCGGAGTACCGAGGGACGTGCCACCCATTGCAAGCGGACCTAGCTGCGAAAGATAAAGTAGACCGCCCCGCACATGCACAGGGCAGCCCAGAGGAAATCCAGCTTCACGGGCTGGTTCATGTAGTACAGCGAGAAGGGAACGAACACCGAGAGCGTGATGACCTCTTGCACGATCTTCAGCTGGTCCAGCCGCATGACCCCGTAGCCGATGCGGTTGGCCGGCACCTGCACGACGTACTCGAAGAAGGCGATGCCCCAGCTGACCAGCACCGCCAGGAACCACGGCTTTTCCCGCAAATCCTTGAGGTGCCCGTACCAGGCGAAGGTCATGAAGATGTTGGACAGGAGCAGGAGGAAAACCGTTTGCGCGAAGACCGGCATGGCTTGTCAATCCCTGAAGCAAAAGCACGGCCAGCGCGGCCGAGAATCCTCCCTGGAATCTCGGCCGCGCTGGCATTCTTGTCAACGGCGGCTCGTGCAGT
>JAEUIF010000731.1 GCA_016795185.1 Planctomycetia bacterium
ACCTTCAAGATTGAGCACGGCGATTTGATGCAGTGGCGCGTGATGGACGTGAGCATGTGGGTCGGCCACAAGGCGTACATCGAAATCATCGACGACGGCCCTGGCTACGCGGCGGTGAGCAAGATTCTCGCTGCGGACGACACGGCCCAGCCGCTGCCCGCGCCGAACTACCTGATCCTGCAAATGCTCGATGACATTGACCTGACATCCGCCGAACAGCTGGCCGAGCGCTACCAGGACCTGGTGCAGAAAACCCTCCAGCGCTGGCGGCAAGGCGAACTGACGCGCGACGACAGCGACCGCCTGGAACTGCTCAGCCAGATCGTGACCAACGAGGCGCTGCCGTTGCTTCCCGGCCAGGATGTGCCGCCGCCCGACGGCCTGGCCGAGTTGCAAGAGAAGCAACGCGAACTGGAGAAGAACCTGCCGGCCCCGCGTCGGGCGCTGGCCATGATCGACGGCACCGCCTGGAACGAGCGCGTCTACATTCGCGGCAACCCGAAGACGCTGGGCGACGAGGTGCCGCGCCGCTTGCTCGAAGCCCTGGGTGGCCTGGAGCGGCCCGCGCCGAAGCAGGGCAGCGGCCGGCTGGAGCTGGCCCGGCAGCTGGTCGATCCGGCCAATCCGCTGACGGCCCGCGTCATGGTCAATCGCCTGTGGAAGCACCACTTCGGCGAGGGCCTGGTCCGCAGCGTCGATAACTTTGGCGTGCTGGGCGAAGCGCCCTCGCACCCGGAACTGCTCGACTACCTGGCCACGCAGTTCGTGCAGAAGGGCTGGTCGATCAAGCAAATGCACAAGCTGCTGGTGCTGTCCAATACCTATCAGATGGCCAGCAAGCCGGGCGACGCCAAGGCCGAGGAAACCGACCCGCAGAACAAACTGCTGCACCGCATGCCGATTCGTCGTCTGGAAGCCGAGGCGATTCGCGACAGCCTGCTGACCATCAGCGGCCGGCTCGACCCGAAGCTGTACGGCCCCGGCGTGATGCCGCACCTGACGCCGCACATGAGCGGGCGCGGCCGCCCTGGCGTGTCCGGCCCGCTCGACGGCAATGGCCGGCGCAGCATCTACATCAACGTCCGCCGCAACTTCCTGACGCCGATGTTCCTGGCCTTCGACTACCCGATTCCGTTCACGACCATCGGCAAGCGCACATCGTCGAACGTGCCAGCGCAGGCGCTGATCCTGATGAACAACCCGCTGGTGGCTGAGCAGGCGCAGCTCTGGGCGAAGCGCTCGCTGGCCGAGGGCAAACTATCGCCGCAAGAACGCATCGAAAAGTTGTACGTCCAGGCGTTCGCTCGCCCGCCGCTGGAAGGCGAACTGAAGGAGGGCCTAACATTCGTCCAGGAGCAGGGCAAGCTCTACGGCAACCCCGACGACCTGCGGCTGTGGACGGACTTCTGCCATGTGCTGTTTAATGTGAAAGAGTTTATCTTTATTAATTAGCTCATAACCGTTTAGCCGCGAGCCGGAGGCGAGCGCTCACAGCGCCCGCTCGCGGCTTTGCACGCCGAGGAACGCAATGGCCACCGCCGAACTACTCCTGACTGCCGAGGAATTCTGGCAGATGCCCGACGACGGGCTATTCACCGAATTAATTCGAGGGAGGGTCGTCACCTTGAATATGCCTGCGCCACGACATGGGTACTTTTGCTTGAAGATTGGCCGGATTCTCGGCAACTTCGTGGACGACCACGACCTGGGTCGTGTGGTCAGCAATGACTCGGGTGTGGTGACGGAGCGCTCGCCCGATTCGGTTCGCGGGGCAGACATCGCTTTCTACAGTTACGCCCGCCTGCCGAGAGGGCCGTTTCCCCAGGGATATTTGTCGGTTTCGCCCGAACTCGTGTTCGAGGTGCGTTCGCCCAGCGACCTCTGGAAGGAAATCCTGGCGAAGGTGGCCGAATACTTGAAGGCCGGCGTACTGGTTGTGGGTGTCCACGATGAACAGACCCAGACCATCACGCTGTATCGTCAAGATGAACTGCCGCGTGTGCTGACCATCACCGATGAGTTGACGCTGCCGGAATTGCACGCGGACTTTCGGGCGCCGGTGGCGCGATTCTTTGAGTGAATTGAGTAGATCGCTTACGCCGCAGCGCTCGCCTTCGGCTCGCGGCTAAACGAGTTGGGAGCTAAACCACCATGCACTGCCACCGCTTCCTCGCACCGCCGCCCACGCGCCGTCAGATGCTGCGCCAGTGCGCCAACGGTTTCGGGGCGCTGGCCCTGTCGGCGCTGTTGAATGAACCCGCCTGGGGTGCGAAGCCGCCAGCGGCCAGAACCCACCATCCGGCGAAGGCGAAGAACGTCATCTTCCTGTTCATGGACGGTGGGCCGTCGCAGGTCGATACCTTCGACCCCAAGCCCCGGCTGGATGCCGAGCACGGCCAGCCCATCAAGATGCAGGTGCCGCCGACGCAGTTCAACAACGTCGGCAAGGTCATGAAGTCTCCCTGGAAATTCAAGCAGCGCGGCAAGAGCGGCATCCCGGTCAGCGACCTCTTCCCGCACGTCGCCGAGTGCGTGGATGACCTGGCCATCATCCGTTCGCTGACCTCGAACTTCTCCGAGCACACGAACGCGAACTATTTCATTCACTCCGGCAGCGGGCAGCAAGGAAGGCCGAGCGTCGGCTCGTGGGTGACGTATGGTCTGGGCAGCGAGTGCCAGGAACTGCCCGGCTTCGTCGTTCTCGACAGCGGGCTGATCCCGCCCGGCGGCCTGGATTGCTTCAACAGTGGCTTCCTGCCCGCATCGTTCCAGGGTTCGCTGTTCCAGCACGGCAACAACCCGGTCGCGGATTTGCAGCGCCGCGAAGGCAGCGTCGCCTTGCAGGAGAAGAAGCTTGCCTTGCTTCGCAAGCTGGACCAGGGTTTGCTCGACCGGCTGGGCAAGGAAGACCAACTCGAATCCGCCATCGCCAACTACGAACTGGCCTTCCGCATGCAGACGGCGGTGCCCGACCTGCTGAAGTTCGAGAACGAAAGCAAGGCGACGCGCGACCTGTACGGCTTCAACGAAAGCTACCCGCAGACGCAGACGTTCGCCAAACAGTGCTTGCTGGCGCGCCGGCTGATCGAAAAGGGCGCGCGCTTCGTCGAGGTGCTGTGCCCGCACGTCGGGGCTGACCGCTGGGACCAGCACGGCAATTTACGGCAAGGGCACGAGAACAACGCCCGCGCCACCGACAAGCCTGTCGCTGGCCTGCTGAAAGACCTGAAGTCGCGCGGCCTGCTCGACTCGACGCTGGTCCTCTGGGGCGGCGAGTTCGGCCGCACGCCAATGGCGCAGGGCTCCGACGGCCGCGACCACAATCCCTTCGGCTTCACCGTCTGGCTGGCGGGCGGCGGCATCAAGGGCGGCACGGTTTACGGCAAGACTGACGACTACGGCTACTACGTGGTCGAAAACAAGGTCGAGATGCACGACCTGCACGCCACCATGCTGCACCTGCTCGGCCTCGAACACACCAAGCTGACCTACCGCTTCGGCGGCCGGGACATGCGCCTGACCGATGTGCACGGCGAGGTCATCAAGGGCATTCTGGCGTGAGCCGGTTCGCGACCAACGGACGTTAGCCCGACGCGCCAGCGAGGGTGGCTACGAACACCCTCGCTGGCGCGTCGGGCTAACTGACCAACTCCG
>JAEUIF010000763.1 GCA_016795185.1 Planctomycetia bacterium
CGTAGTCGCGGCGCACCCGCTGGAGGTCGATGACCGTGGGCAGGTCCTGGAACTCCAGGTCGAGGGCCGTTTCCAGGCAAGCGATAGCGCGGGCCGTCTGCTGCCGGCGTTCCGCGATCCGCGACGCCAGCCGCCACAGACCGGGCCGCTTGCTGAACTGCGCGTCCGTCAGCAGCGGCGACACCAGGCTGTCGGCCCGGCTATCCTGGTTGGTGCCGAGCAGGTACTCCACGGCGGCGATGGTGACGTGCAGCCGCTCATCGTCGTTGGCCGGCTTGGCCAGGGCCGCCGCCAGCAGGTTCTCCGACAGCGGCTCATCGCCCAGCTGCCAGCACTGCCAGGCCAGCGTCACCAGGCCGGAGCGCTGCCCGTCCTGGACCAGCGCCTGCGAGGTGCGTTGCATCAGGGGCGTCCATTCATCCGCGCCCTTGTCGTTGCCGAGCAGCGCCCGGCGGTAGTCGTGGTCGATGGGCGGCAGGAACTTCTCCTTCAGGGCCTGCTCGTACATCGCGCGGAACAGCTGGGCGGCCTCGGCGGCTTGCCCACCGTGGAGCATGCTGCGGGCGTTCTCGTAGCGGGCGACGTAGCCCAGCTCGCCGTCGTCGATGAACTGCTTCCAGGACTGGGCGATGTCGCGCTGGCACTGCTCGTTGTAAGCCCGGTCCTGCAACTGACTGAGCATGGCCCAGCCGAGGACCGATTTGCGGTTGGCCGTGACGTAGGCCAGGCCGCGGTCGAACACCTCCCGGCGGGCGCGCTCGGCGTGGTTCGTGTTCATGACGTGGTGCAGGTTCAGCCGCAGGTCGTAGAAGCTGGCCAGGCGTTGCAGCAGATTGTCCTGCGGGCCGACGTTCTCACCCAGGTACAGGCCCCAGCGTTCCTGCAAGCGGCGGTACATCGGGTTGCCTTGCAGGGCCAGGTAGCGGGCCAGCGGGCGGGCCGGCTCGGCGTCCAGCAGCCGGCGGAACTCCGGATCGGTCGCGACCGGCAATTCCAGCGCCGTCAGCAGGGTGTAGAAGCCCAGCTTGTTGGTGCCGTTGGCCAGGAAGTGCTTGCGGTGCAGCAGCCGGGCGCGGTTGCCGTCGCCCTGGGCGAACTCGGCCGCCAGCAGCTGTAGGGCCGTACCTTCGTCGAGATACTCGAAGGTCCAGTTCTCGTTGTTGTTGTAGAGCATCGAGGAGTCGAGGCCGGCGGCCTGGTACGCCTGCTCGCGGGCCCGCCAGGGCAACGGCAGCACTACCAGCTTCGCCAGGTCGGGCTTCAGGTTGGGCTGCTGGCCCTTCGCCAGCTTCAGCTCGCGCTTGCGCAGCTCCTTGCCGTCGCCCGCCGTCAGCCGGACCACGCCGTCGGTGTAGGTTTCCGTGAAGTGCGTGACTTCCTTGCGCTGACCGTCCTTGTCGAAGTAGACCTCGATGATGCGGCGCTCGGCCAGCCGGCCGGCGTCGTCGAAGGTCAACTGCGAGTAGGCGTAGCCCACGGGCTTGCCGTCATCGTCCTTCTTGTCCGCCGCGCCGCGCGGGATCAGGGCAACCTGGCGGTCGCCGGTCTTCTTGACGTCCGCGCCGCGGGCCAGGTCTTCCACCGGCGGCAGCAGCCACGGCACCAGCTGGGCGAACTCGGCCCGGTGGAACCGGCTGAGCGGCCGGCGGGCGGCCAGCCCCAGGTCGGTGTAGATGTGGACGATGGACTGGCCGTCGCAGATGACTTCTTCACTCAGCCCCAGCGGCGTGGTCCGCTGGTAGGCGTAGCGGCCCTGGCCGTCGAAGGCGACCTTGATCTCACCGCCCTCACCGCCGGCGGTCAGCACCTGCCAGCCGGCAGCGCGGGCCTTCTGGATCAGCGGACGGGCTTCCGGATCGATGACGCCCGGCAGGTTGGCCATGCCCGGCGCGGCTTCGGCTTCGAGCACGGCGCTCATGTCGGCCTGGCTGGAGTTCAGCCCCGGCGCGTAGGCCAGCAGGTCGGTGAAGACCCGGTCGTCGTTGCTGAACGACGGCCGGCCGTAGAGCAGCGGACTCGGAATGGATTCCTCCACCAGCTTCTTCAGCAGCTTCTCGCTGTGCGCCTTGGCCACTTCCTCGAACCGGCCGCGGGCCTGCGTGGGCAGTTCGCCCCAACGCTCTCCCTTCTCGACTTGCAGCCGCTTGAACATGGCATCCACCGACTTGCGGCCCTCACCGTCCCAGCCCGCGAGGTTGGACCGGCCGCCGAAACCGGGCGGCGGGCTCATCGGCGACGCCGTGGCGGCGGCCCTCACGTCCCCGCCCCGCTGCATTTCCAGACGGCGCTCGTCGGCGGCCCAGTTGCCGCCGCCTTCGCGGAGCATCCGCTGGCGCGTGGGCGCGGAGCGCCCCGGACGGCCGTTCATGAACTGGAGGCTCGACTTGGATATCGGCTTGTTGTCGTCGCGTTCCAGCAGTTCGAGCGAATTGGCCAGGTCTTTCTTGGCATCGAGCCCGGCGAGAATGACCTGCTCGACCTCGACGAGGCGGTCGATGCCGCCGCCCTGACCGCCGCCCATGCCGCCGGCAAAGCCGACCAGCATGTCGCCCGAATCCAGCAACTCATCGTTGTCGAGTTCGACATCGGCCTGCGGCCGGCCGAACGCGCCGCGGTAGATCGTCAGGGCGTTGTAGGTCCGGCCCTGGCGGCCCTGACGGTTCGGCCAGGTCAGCATGGGGGCCGGGCTGCGCACCAGGATGGTTTGCAGCACCTGGTTGCGGTGCGGTTTCTCGGTCTTCGGCGCGAAGCGGTCCACGACCTGGCCCGGCTCCGGTTCGTACTTGACCTCGATCTTCTTCGGCGTCTCGTAGGCGGCCCAGTGGTCCTTGCGGCCCCGGTCCACGCCGAAGCGCTCGTACATCTCGTCGTTTTCCAGCACGAGCAGCGAGGTGAACGGCGACATCACGTACATCTGCTTGGACAACTCGACGATCTTGTCGCGGTTCTTGTTGGCGTCCTCGGCCAGCAGCCGGTCGATCTCCAGCCGCGCCCAGACGCGCGGCAGATGGCCGACTTCCTTCATATCCTTCGCCAGTTCGATCTCTTGCTGAAACGCCTCACCGTCGAGGTTGCCCATGATCTTCAGGGACTTCGGCAGCTGCTCGTCCGCGCCCAGGCGGGCGACGGCGCAGAGTTCCTCGCCCTGGGCGAGATAGTTCGAGAACAGCAGGAAGTCACACGCGCTCCCCTTCGGGTCGCGGCTAACCGCCAATGCTTTCACATCCATCAGGCGGGGCGTGTTGAGCGTGGCCGACAGGTCGAAGGCGCGCCAGGCGATCGGTTCATCGGGGTTGATCTGCGTGAAGTAGCCGCCGGTGCGTTCGGCCGCGCTCTTCATGAAGTCGCGCGACCAGCGCTTGCCCACACCCACGCCGACGTAGTGCGCGCCCTGCGGAATCTTCTTCGCCAGCGCATCCGCGCGGCGTTCGCCCATCGCGGCGATGCCGCTGCCGACATGGACCAGGTGCGCGTTGCGGCTGGCACTCAGCAGCGGCTGGGCGGCGGTCAGGGCCTGGCCGAGATCCAGCGCGCCGATCAGGTGCGTGCTTTCCAGGAAAGCCACCGCGGACTTGACGTTCTCGGCGGTGACGGGCATCATCCCGCCCACGCTGAACGAACCGTTCTCCGGGAAGGTGCGGACGCGCGTGCCGGCCGCGATGACGGCGAACTTGTCCGTGTACTCGGCGTTTTGCAGCAGCGTGCGCAGCACTTCGATCTGCGCCCGGGCCAGCAGCGGGTCGCGGTCGCCCGACGACTCGAACAGGAAGACCCAGTCGCGATTCTGCCGTTGCTTCTCGACCTTGAGTTCCGGGCGATAGCGGAGCATCACGTAGCGGTTGCCTTCGTGCAGCAGCGTCGAGAAGCGGGCCGCCTGCGAGCCTCCCGTGGGATCGACCAGGTTCAGGACCACGTCGCGGTCGAGCCGCGCGTCCTTGACCTTGCCCTCGATGGTCACATCCTTCTCGCCCGTCCGCACCAGCAGCGGGGGCGGTTCGTTCGGGTTGCGCTCCTTCGGCAATTCCTGCACCAGCGGGTGCGAATCGCTGCTGACGACCAGGCTCTTGCCGTTCTTGACCAGCGCCTTGAACGACCAGTCGTTGACCAGGCCCAGGCTATGGCCGGCCGGGAAGCGATACTGCGACTGCCCGTAGAGCGAGCCGAGCCGCTGCGTATAGCCGATGAGGATGCGCTTCTCCTGGCGGGCTTCCAGCGGGAACACGCGCATCTTGAAGGTGCTGCCGTCCACCCATTCGAGCAGCGCCGGGTCGCGCTGCGAGTACATGATCTCCTCGAAGATGGCCCGGCCGCGATTGCGCTCCGTCATGCCGCCTTCCATCAGGTTGCCGTCCACGTACATGGCCAGCCGCGACAGCTGAGCGTCGGCCGGCAGCGGGAAATAGAAGGTGCCTTCCATGCGCAGGTTGGCGTGGTTGAAGTAGGTCTGATCGATGACGGTGCGGGCGAAGCCATCCTCGATGAAGACGTCCACGTGATACTTGCGCAGGCTGAGCTTGGCTTCCTGGCCATTGGTGTCAACCGCCACCAGCGCGCCGCCGGTGTACTTGCTGTCCGGCACCAGCGGGGTGGCGGAGGCGGCCATCAGGTCGCGCGTCCAGTCGAGCAGGTGCGAGGTCCGCACCGCCGACGTGGCCTGGTCATTGCCGAAGACCAGTTGCTGGCCGGTCGTGAGCGGTTCGGCGTAGTCGGAAACCTTGACCTTGCCCTGCGCGACGACCACACCGCTCTGGCCCTGGCCGTCGTTGCGGACGGAGAACTTGGTGCCCAGCGCGGTGACATCGCGCTGCCCGGCGCGGACCACGAACTGGCTGCCGGACTGCTGCGGCATCACGTCGATGAAGACTTCGCCGCGTTCGAGCAGCAGCTGCCGGTCGCCAGCGACGCGCACCAGGCTGTTCTGGTTCAGGTAGAGCACCGAACCATCCGACAGGGTGACGCGCTGCCGTTGGCCGGCGGCGGTTTGCAACACTTGCCCGGCCGGCACCGGCTCGACCGGCTGCGTCGCCGGCAGGGCGCGCGGCTTCAGGTGCTCGGTCTTGACGGCCACCGCCTCGGTTTTGTTGCCGACCGACGGTGGATAGCTGGCTTCCTTCCGCGTGATGGTCGGCTTCTCGCGGCCGGCCGGCGGATACAGCGCGTGAACGGTCAGCAGCAGGCCAGCGAGCAGCGCGGCCATCGCGGTCAGCATGGGCAGCAGGCGGGTGCCGTCCTCGGCCTTGTCCGCGCTGGCCGGCACGGTCGCGCCGGACGGCGTGGTGCTCGCCGACTGCATCTGCTCCGCGACGCGCGGCAGCAATGCGGGATCGGGGGTTTCCGGCCGATACGCCTGGCTCAGCAGGCGTTCGACGTTCTGATCGCCGATGGGGGCGGCGTTCGGGTCGTGGGTGCTCATGAGTGATCTCGCGAAGGAGTGAGATGGTTCAACTTTACGATTGGGTGGCACGTCCCTCGGTACTCCGAGGGCGTGCGGAACCCTGAATAGACTTCATCAACACCGGCTAGCCTGTCGCTCGCACGCCCTCGGAGTACCGAGGGACGTGCCACCCACGGCTCGCTTGGGCGAAAGGTTTTTCACAAGTTAGGTCAATTCAGGTTCCAGGTTCCGCGTCAGGGCCAGAAAGGCGACGCGGAAGGCTTGCCGGGCGCGGCCCAGCAGAGATTCGACCGCTTTCTCGGAGATGCTGCCGATGGCCGCCAGGTCGCGGACGGTTTTACCGCTCACGTACTTGGCTTCCAGGACTTCGCGATAATGGGGCGGCAGCTGGGACATGGTGGTGTTGACCAGTTCCCGCGTCTCCTCGCGCTGGAGCACGTCGTCGCCGAACGGCTCCAGCTCCAGCTTGGCGTAGATGGCGAGCAGTTCCTTGTCCATTTTGGCCCACATCGTTTGCAAGGACACGGAGTTCTTTTCGCGCGCCAGCAGTCGGCTGATTTCGTTGCGCGCCAGGCCAGTGAGCCAGGGGAAGATGTTGTCGCCGGCGCGGGCCGGATCGTACTGACGCAGTTCGCGGATGGCGCGGACCAGAGTTTCCTGCACCGCTTCTTCGCAGAGGTGCTGGTTTTTGCCCACGCGGTAGAGGCAGAAACCGTACAGCGGTTGCAGCGCGGCCTCGGCCAGCGCCCGCACCGCGTCAGTCTCTCCGGTGAGGGCCCGGCTGCGCCAGTCGACATTGAAAATCGGTCGCAAGTCATGGCCTCCTTATTCGCCTCGGCCTGTTCCGTGCTTGGGGTCGGTGCGAAACGGGGACGGGGCTCGTTGTGCGAAGCACC